>CAXEUQ010000072.1:0-5256 GCA_963999425.1 uncultured Candidatus Poseidoniales archaeon
AGCATGGCCGAACTCGGGGGTCGAAAGCGCAGTGAGCCCGACATTGGAGCTATCTGTGAGATACTGGACGAGTTGGCCGAAGAGGTTGAACCCCTAACCGACACTATGTCGGGCGATCCTCTAGCCGAAGCATGGATTCAACTACTGCTCACCTTGGTGGTCAGGGAGCATGGCCACACCTCTCTACCTCTAAGTTCGATTGAGATGGCAATAGGGGACCGAATCAATAGGGAGGCAGCCGAGTTGGAGATATTCCTTGACAGACTATGGATGATGGGCAGACTAGAGAGGATACACGGTGGCGCGGAGACGGAATACTCACCCAATCCCACTTGGATGCAGTCAACCTGAAGCGAATCTGAATCGCATTTTGACCACTCAACCCCAGAGGGGTTGCTCAACTCATCGGGGGCGAAGGCATAAGAGATGACCGAAACTCGGGGGGAGCATGTTGCATACGTCTGAGTCTGCCCGAAACCGAAACAAAGAGGCCCGCAGAGCCTTGATACTGGTCATGTTAATGCTGACCTCCCTGATGGTATCGTTAGTGCCAGCAGTGAGCGCTTCACACATCACTCAGTACGCCGTTCAGAGAGACCCGTCACATCTCTCAGTAGGCGATCTGAACTGCGACAATCACAATGATATCGTAGCGGTAAGCGAGATGGGGCATTTTATCTCGGTCCTGTATAATGACGGCTCAGGCAACTTCGCAGACAGGCAGGATGTATTCATCTCCAACAATGTATCACAACGCGCCGGTTTCGTAGACACTGCGAATTCGGTTGATGTCGAAGTGGCAGACATAGACGGTGACGGTGTGAATGATTTGGTATACTACCAAGAGAATATCAGATTCGTCGGAGAGAGTTTCGTTCGACCGGGCAATCTCACTACGATGTGGGGAGACTGCTCAGAGAGAGTTAACCTCTGGAGCGACACTGAAATCACAGTTTCCAATCCATACCATACTGGAATGGAGGTCGGCGACATCGATGATGATGGAAACGACGACATCGTTCTACTCACAAGAGATGCAACTGGAACTAACCAGTATATCCAGATTTACAGAGGTACAGATCCCTCATTGCTGACAAATCAACAGTCTATACCAGTCCCTCTGACCAACGGTATCTTCGTGGAGACACGCTTGGGCCATTGGGGAGAGACGGTTCAGGGAAGCGGAATTCCCGGAGGCGGACTGGGTGATTGCGAGGATTTGGACCTATGGCTACTCCGAACTCCTCCATACAACACTGGCGTAGGAGTCTCTGTCGGACATTATGACAACATGACAGTCTTGGAGTTCGATTGCCTTACCAAGACCTATCCCAATCCGCTTGATGCCACGGCACAGGGCGTACACGATTTCAAACTCGACGCTGAGCACAACGACCCGATTTACGGGATGGATATCGCTGACACCAATGGCAATGGCGAAATCGACATGATTGCAGTAGTGGACGGAATTACTGGCAATATCTCGTACGCAACTAGGTCTGGAGGCAGTTGGAACACACAGAATTATGTTCTCCTTGGAGACTACCTCGGAGCCGATATCACCATAGTAGACGTAAATCGCGATGGCGAGGTCGACTTCTTCGTACCTACAGAGCTTACACTGACCAGAGTACAGGATTCTGCGGCTCAGAATCAGACCTACCTATTGCTCGACAACCTCAGAGAAATCAATACCGTGGAGATAATCCTCGCTGATCCAAATGGTCCAGGCTACCTATCCTCACTCTCATTCGACGTCGGTCGTCGGCCGACCATGGCCATCCCCGGACAACTCGCAGGCGGTGAGAACAGCGCCTACGAAATCATCATCGGACAGAAAGACTACTCATACAGGTTCGCCAACAACGCGATGTGGCTGGATACCCAAGGCTGGGCAGGTGCCGGTGACTTCCTCTCAGTACTCACTTTGGATAATGAGGACGTCGGCATTACTGAAGTGACTGTGGCTCCTGCTGCTTACAACCCATCTACAGGCGATGTGGACGTAGGGGAAGGAACCAGATGGGTCAATGTCACTGTGAAGAACACAGGACTGAATCCACTTGATGGGTCTGTCGATGTCGACTTGGAAGTCAAGGAGGTACTGGGAGGAACAGACACCGTAGTTTACTCTAATGACTTCGATGGAAACGTCGACACCACCAATTGCCCCAATTGCGCCTTCTCTGAGAACTCCTACACCGGGATGTATAGTGCGGGAGCATCATCTTGGCACATAGAGTCCAACTCAACAGCTGCAACAGAAAACGTCTCGTGGTACGAAGCTGACAGCAACCCTACCAATTACTACTGGGCAGGAATGGATTATGACGGCAGTAACGAGAGCGATTCGGGCTACTTCAACAACATGGATGAGGCACTAATCCTAGAGAACGTCGACCTTACCGGCGCAGATGCGGCTTTCATGGACATCTCGGTGATGTGTACCGCCGCCTTCTTCGAACTGTATCTCGCAGAGCAGTACTCAGTGGTAGAGAGATGGCTCTACGAGGACTCCTGTGGTATCGAGGTCTGGTCGGATGGGAATGGCTGGGAATCAGTATTCTTCAATGGCGGCTGGGACAACGAGCGTTATTTCAGAATCCTGTTCCAAGGTGTGGATCCAGAGTATAACACCTACAATAACAACTACTTCTACGAGACAGCCACCGGGTGGCTGAATTACACTGATGGCGGAGACGATTCCGATGACCCGAACGAGGTCGAGTCCATTGACCTGACACGATACGCCGGACAGGTAATCGATATCAGATTCCGCTTCCGCAGCGGTCTCATGGGTTCAGTTGGGCCCGCAGGCTCATCTCAGGATACTGGATGGGATGGATTCGCATTTGACAATATCACCATCAGGAAGAGGGACGTCACTTTTGGAGCCTCTGAGACAGTCAGTCAGACCATCAATTTCAACAACTTCGCTGCAGGTGCGTCCGAGGAGGTCAGCCTGACAGCTGATTTCATCAATAACAAGACCTACTTCATCAAGACCGAGTTAACTAATCCAGTCGGATTCACCAACATGGATGACCTCAATGACGAAATCAGATTCCAACTCATAGTCAACAATCTGTTCGACCCTTGTCTGGCAGAGGAGCACTGGGTGGATCTAGAAGGCGGTGTCCGATACGCTTCGGGTGAGCGCGACATCATCGTAAGAGCAGAGAATTGCGGCAATACGGTTACTGACTTCAAGTTGAAAGCAACACTGGAGAATGCCGAGCCCGAATTGATTTCCATCGAGGATTTCGATCCGAGCGCGGTCGCGACGTGGACAGATGACGGAAATGCCAACGGAAGTAGGCTTGACGACTCCACCACCTCTAACGAAATGCTCCCTCAAAACGTGGGTATTTTCAACAGCCACGCCTACTGGCTGGGAGATCCTAGTGAGGGTTACGGGGACAATTGGAATGAGACTCTGACACTGGACCCAATCCCGGTATCTCAGCCGCGAGCTGACGGCACTACTCCTGATTTTGCATACCTGACTTTCGATTACTTCGCTGAGGGCTACTATCTGAAGGACAGCGCTGGAAACATACTGAATGTCCTGGATTCCGCCAGTCTCGAGATTAATTGGTCGAAGGATGGCGAGATTTACACTGGCAACGTATGGGGTTCATGGATTGATTTGAATGAGAACGGAATCCAGAACACCAATCCGGAAGACCCGAACTTCCACCGTTGCGAGGACTTCGATCTCAACAATCAGCCCGATGAGGTAGAGTTCTTCGGAGACCACTCGGATCAGGACAACTGGGTTGTCTGGTACGACTCTGAGAACATAATGAAGACGATCATCGTCGATCTAACTCACATCGCGATCTTCAACAAAACTAATGAAAACCCCAACTTATGGAGGTCGGAGTGCACCTCAATGGCTGGCTCGGATGTAACTCTGACATGGAGATTCCAGTCGGACGACGATGGAATCAATGGAAATGCGGGCCTAGCAGGTTTCGCTTTAGATAACATTCGTGTCGAGGAATTCACCTTTGAGGACGATGGCTCGTACACGGTCAATGTTACCGGACTCGATGCCGACGAGAAAGAGGCAGTCAACGTAGGAACTCATAACTTCAAGAGCGGGGTCTACAGAATCAATGTGACTACATTGTATGACAACACCGATCCTCTAACTGCATGGTATGGGGAGGACGAGGTAAACACAGCGAATAACTTCTCGACAATCATCTTCAGCATTGCTAGTGCTGACATTACTCTGCTGCAGCCCGATGTTCTGGAGTGTGCCTCTGACATCACCTACGAGTGTGTGTATTCGACTAATCCCGGAGGTACATCAGCCCATGACTTCTCTGTTCCTCTTCTGAACGGTGTTATTGCCGGAGAGTATACTCTGAAGATGAAGATAGTAGACCTGTACACCGGTCAGACCGTGTACGAACAAGCCAGTGAGAACGGGCCCTTTGACCTATCACCTCATGAGAGGGCACAAGCAAATTGGACTGCCCCATACAGTTCATGGTACGATGGCCACACCTACAACATCAGTTTCTATGCTGAGATAATGCAAGAGAACGGAAGTATGGAACCATCAGGGAACGACCGCTTCTTTGAGATTCTATTCCATGACAACATAGACGTGGTAATTCTATCTAATCCAACTGATCAGAATCGCTTGCAGAGAGTCAAGGAAGACCTCAGTACCATGGGGATGACCTACACTCAACTGAGATTGGACAATTGGGATACTTATGGGACACCCGATTGGATTGAACACTACAACAAGGTACTCTTGCCGTGGCAGACTGACTACAATGTCTACTACGGAGATTACTACGAGATTCTAGGCGCCACTAGAGATAGTGACGGACTCAGCCTCACTGAGACTCTAGAGGACTACATGTCCGGCGGTGGCACAGTTCAGATGCATCTCGGCCCGTACCGCAACGAGTACCAGCCAAACAGGCTGCCGTTCGGAATGGACATAGCGATGAGGAATCAAGTCAACTTCACTGTGGATAACCGGATTCTTCACACTAACATCACCATCGTCGATCAATTCCATCCAATATTGAGCAATGTCGACCCAATCGCATTCAGCGGAATCAACGGTGGATCTCACGTGGCGCTTGCAGGACTTGACACCGCTCAGGTTCAGGCGACTCAGGTGCCTCAGGTCTGCGGAGGCCGTATTAGTGACCCTACGGGGACCTTCCACACTCTGATTAGAGATTCCGACTACGAATCACAGTCCCTTCTCTCAATATGCAACCG
>CAXEUQ010000073.1:0-5255 GCA_963999425.1 uncultured Candidatus Poseidoniales archaeon
TACGGTACATCAGAAAAATTGAGTATAAGTAATTGCCGGGGAGATAGGATACCGCTCTTGGCCGCTTCCCAACGCGCGCTGCTCCATCGCGCGGACGTGCACAAGGGAGCTGGTGCAGGAATTGCACCGGCGTACTCATTCTCGGCATACGTGGCCGAAGTCAAGGTAGATGCAGAGACTGGGCAGACAAAGGTGCTCAAGATTTGGGCTGCCCATGACTGCGGCAAGGCCCTGAACCCGCTTTCCGTGAAGGGTCAAATGATTGGTTCGTGCCACATGGGTCTGGGCCAGGTCCTCAGTGAGGAGATGAAGTACGGGCGGAATGGCCACCTGATGAACCCGGATCTTCTCGACTACAAGATTCCGAGCGTCCACGAGATGCCCGAGGTCGTGCCCATTATCGTCGAGTCTAACGACTCGGAGGGGCCTTTCGGTGCCAAAGAGGCTGGAGAAGGGCCTCTGCTACCAATACTTCCAGCCGTCTGTAATGCAGTCTACGATGCAATCGGAATCAGGACCAATGAGCTGCCCATCACCCCTGACAGGATGTATCGCCTGATTGAGGCGAGATGCAAGGAAGAAGGTGTTGAGCCAAGCGAACTCCAGTCGCCTCGACTAAAGCATTCAGCACTACAAGGTGTGCTTGAGGCACGGGCTGCCGAGCACTCCTCTAGAGATTCTGCCCGTGCATCAATGGATGATGATTCACCGTACCACAATGGTGCGCTGTTCGGATTCGATCCTTTGGTTCCCGCTGACGAGCAGGACGGCAGATGGATTGTCAGCGTTACTCCAAGCGAGGAGTACGTAGGCACTCCACGCTTGGCTGGAAGTGCTTGGAAGCATGCAGAGAGAAGGCACGGAGGTGGTAACTGATGCGTATGCCTCCATTCAATCTACATACTCCAGAAACTTTGGAGGAGGCGATATCACTCTCAGCAGAGTTGGGCGGAGCAGGAGAAGAGTTCGACTGGGTTGCCGGTGGCACTGACCTGCTGCCGAACTACAAATGGCATCTCAATGTGAAACCGCATGTGATTTCCTTGGCGAAGATTTCCGAATTGTCCGAGTTGTCAGAATCTCACATCGGTGCCATGGTCAGACTGCACGAATTAGCCGAGTCCGATGATGCCCACCCTCTATTGTCCAAGGTAGCAGGTATGGTCGCTAGCGTGATGATTAGGCGTTCGGGAACTGTGGGCGGGAATATCTGCCTTGATACTCGTTGCTTCTGGTTCAATCAAACCGAAGAGTGGCGTGAGTCGATTGATTGGTGCTACAAGTGCGACTGTGGAACTGGTGCAGATTGTCGTGTCATACCCAATCAGAATACCCAATGTGTCGCAACGTACCAAGCAGACTTGGCTCCAGTGCTGATGTGTCTAGGAGCAACTATCCATCTCGCAGGGCCTTCAGGTGTTAGGTCGATGCCACTAAACGAATTCTTTGAGCTAGACGGGATAACGAGGAACGTACTACAGCCGGGAGAGTTGGTGACTCATCTCACTGTGCCGGATGACTCGAGAGAATGGGTGGGTGACTACCAGAAGCTCCGGCAGAGAGACTCTTGGGACTTTCCTGAAGCAGGAGTCGCAGTGGTGTGGAAGCCCAAAGAAGGAGGGGGGCCTGCTGACCTCAGGGTTGCTACCACTGGATTGGAGTCGATACCGGGCTATCACCATGAAGAGGCCGTATCAATCCTTGAAGATTGGAAGGGAGAGGACAGCATCGATGAGTTAGCAGAGTCTGTTCGTGCTGCAGTAAGGCCTGTGCTGAATACTTGGTATCCACCCTCCTACAGACGCAAGATGGTCAAGGTCTTAACAAAACGCGCTGGAAGCGGACTAACGGAAGTCTAGCATGAACAGATATCTCATCCTCTGTATCGCGCTGCTGGTCGTCTGCTCATCGACCAAAGTGAATGCGCAGTTTGGTTCGTGGGAACTTGGAATAGAATATCCTCAGGACAACGAGGATGTTCCCTTCGATGTGAAACAGGATGGGACAGCATCCGTGGTCTTTTTCGTCAGTAATGAGGAATTAGTCGATATCGTTGTCGAATTTGAGTATGAAATTCCGTTTGAAGGTGAGAGCGACGGTCCGGAGTCAGAAACCATTGGAGCTGGAAAGAACGAGTCGTTCACACTTGCAATCTCGGGAATAGATGTGTGGAGTTTCGCTGCCGACTCCAAGGAGGAATTCTCAATCACGGCCAATCTGGTCTCCAGAGCCGGTCTGCCCGTTGGCCTCCCGGGAGAAAATCGCGAGGCCACTGGGGATTTACGAATCCCTACGATTTATTCGCTTGAAGTCGATATCTCAGACCCAGTTGGGCCGATGAATGCTGGTTCTGATGCAATCCTAAGAGTCAGTGTGGTCAACAGAGGAAATGTTCAGGATAAGGTGGGTGATTTTGAGGTCACAGATAACTGCCCTCTGCTGACTACTGACAATGGGCTCGATTCGCTGATGACTCAGAACATACCGGCCGGACAGACAGTCGAGGCAGATCTTGTAGCAACCGCATCCGAGAGTCATCCCAAGAGGAACTGCAAAATTGAGGTCTCAATCTCATCGAACGGTGCTATGAACTCGGGCGAATCATCAGTAGTCAGCGATGACACCACAATCACAGTAGAGCCGCCTCTGCAGAACGAAGAAGGGGATGAAGAAGGAGGATCTGAAGAGGGCGGTTCGGATGGTGCTTCAGAGGTGGTCAGTACCAGTCTGCCATCGCTTGGAATCGCCCATATTGCAGCAACCTTGGCAGTTGCTACCTTCTGCGCTAGAAAGAAGTCTATCTGACTGTAATATTTGTCCTTGAACAAGTGCTTGAGAGGGTGCAAAAAGAACACTGGAGAGACGCAAATCGACTCTGAACTACAAACTTCTCTCAGCAACCTATAACTGTGGAATTAGGCTCCCGCGAGCACCGTAGGTGCTGTATCGCTTCCGGATAACGGGAAAGGAGTGTTTGTAATGGCTGATGACGATGATGCGGGTTTCCAGTTCGGCACCTATGTCATCGGCTCAATTGCCATCACGATTGTTCTGCTCCTGCTACTGCCCATGCTGTTCGTAATCGGCAAGTCGACTGCCTTCTCAGCGTACGAGGATGAGGAGTTGTATCAGGTCTCTGACATGAGAGATTCTCTGGGATCGAATGGCGAGGGATACTTCATCGCCAACACCATGTCAACACCTATGCTAGTCAATGACTGGAAGGACCCGCACAGAACCATACTGCTAATCATCGCTCCAGAGAAGCCAATCGATGAGACTGAAGCCGATGCGATTTATGATTTCGTGACCCGTAAAGGAGGAAAAGTCATCGTGGCAGCTGACGGTACTAATGCTAACAGGCTGTCATCCAAGTTCGGTTTGACATACTTCGGTTATCCGTTGCAGGACAAGAACCAGCACTATGTTGAGTATGATTCGAACGATGAGCCGACTTACTATCCATCTTGGCAGAATGTGTGGAGCGTTGCTGCAGTAGAGGAGGACGTGAATGAGATGCAAGCAGGGGCTGCGAACAAGGGATGCAGTGAGTTCCAAATCGTCAACAAGAATCCTACATCTTGCAGAATCCCAGTGATGTTCCGTTCCCCTACTGGAATGAAGTTCGAGCCTTCTGAGAGAGACATTACTCACCCTGATGAGAGGAGTGTTGAGATACTAGCCACGGCTTCTTCCTCTGCCTTCATCGACCTAATGGGTGATGGCGATGCAAACAACCCGATGAATCCCGCCCCTGGGGATTTGGCATTAGTCGTCCGTATCGACTATCACAACATCTCTGCCTACGACAAGGTCAGGGAGGGACAGTCTGGAATCTCTGGAGATGTCTCAGAACTGGCGGTTACCGGCAGTATAGTCTTCGTCGCAGATGAGGAGGCTTTCTCAAACAAACTGTGGACTCTCAGTCAGGCGAGTTCCGGGGATCGGAAACTGAGCAGCACTTGTGAGGGAGTAGTTGGTAGTTGCTGGATGCATGAGATTCACGACAACAATAACTGGCTCGGAAATGAGGTCTACTTCAACCTGCTAATAGATTCGATGATGGAGCATGATAACATTGAGCTTTCAGGTGAAATCAGGAACGACAGGTCCAACTTCCAAGTGGTTTTCGATGAGAGTCGACATATCACAGGGGTGGTCTCGGCTCCTTTCGTAGAGAGTATGGGCACGGTCGTACTGCTGACTTCAAACAACTTCCTGAAGTGGCTAGTAGTACTCAACGTTGGACTGTTGTTGTTAGTCGCCATGATGGTAGTCCCTCAGAAGGATGCAGAGGGTAAGATTCGGACCTTTGTCACTCCCTTAGATGGACTCAATCAGGAGGCATGTCGTAATCTTCTTGATCAGATTCCAGATTTGGATGCTACTATGTTTATTCATCTCTACAATCTAGCTCGTGGCCACCCAATGGTTCTCAAATTGATTAATCAGGGAGGCGTCGGGGATACTTTCCATGAAAGTTTAGAGAACTTTGTTGAAGAGGAAATTTTCCGGCGTCTCTCTGGAAGCGAAAAGCGATTACTTGGTGCATTGGCAGTCTTCAGGGATGCTGTTCCTATTGAGGCAATCGCAGATTTAGATATTAACATGGATTTGATGGATGATTTGGTTGAGAAGGGATTAGCACGCCAAATTGATTCTGAAACTTTCGATGTTCATGATTTGATTCGTGAATTCCTCCTTGTTTCGATGGAAGATGATCTTCGGCAGCAACTTCACATTAATGCCGCAGCACATTACAGGAAAGCGCGTTCCACCCGTTCTGAACATCTTGAGTTCCTTCATCATCTTGCGGCTTCAGGTGAAATTCTTGAGTTCGCAGAAACTCTTTCCATGGTGGGAAATAGCTTAGTTGCGGCAGGTCATGTCAGCCTTTTGGGCATCATAGATTCAATTGATATCTCTGATCTTGGCGATGAGTATCTCGTAGATATCCTTGAGACTAAGGGTGATTTACTAATTCTTCAGAATCGTTGGGAAGATGCAGAGGAGTGTCACAACGAGGCACTTCCGATTGCGAAAGCGCTCAAGCGAGTGGACCAAGGTGCTCGCCTATTGTCTAGTCTTGCTGACATCGAAGTCCATCATGGAAGATTGGACTCAGCCTTGAAACTCCTCGATCAGAGTCTCGCGGTTTTTATCGAAACTCGGGATGCAATCGCTGCTGCTCGTACATACCTCAATATCGGTAGAAAATTTATAACGTATATGAAAATAATCATTATTGATGATGA
>CAXEUQ010000074.1:0-5125 GCA_963999425.1 uncultured Candidatus Poseidoniales archaeon
CATCACAATCCTGTCACATACCTCTTGGACGTCATCCATGACATGGCTGCTCATCAGAACTGTCCTGTCCCCTTCGATTACGGTCTTCTTGAGTGTCTGGAGCATGAATTCTCTAGCCCTCTGATCGAGACCGTTAGTCGGCTCGTCGCAGATTAGCAAATCCGGGTCGTGGACCAAAGCACATGCTAGCTTTGCAGCCTGCTTCATCCCGGTGCTGTAGGTCTCAATCTTTCTGTACCTCTGGTCCTTGAGTCCGACATACTGCAACACCTCGTGAGCCCTCCTAGTCGCATGGGCCGGGTTCATCCCCAGTAATTCGCCCGAGTATCTTACTTGGTCCACTCCTGATAGTCCGGGATCTAGTGCATCGTATTCCGGCATGTAGCCGATTCTGGAGCGAATCTTCTCCGCCTCGGTCCTGATATCATACCCTAGGACGGTTCCTTCTCCCGAGGTAGTTGTAATCAGCCCTAAGAGACACTTGAACAGAGTCGATTTCCCGGCCCCATTCGGACCCAGTATCCCGATGGCACCCGGTGGGATGTAGAGGTCGACGTCATCGAGGGCGAGATGAGGGCCGTACATCTTACGCAGATTGCGAGATGTGATGACAGGTTCAGGGCCGGTCGGGTCTTCCATGAGTCACCTCGACTCCTTCGGAGTCGATTCTTGCTCAGCGATTAGTCACTTGAACTAATCCCCGCCGGGAGCCTCGTTAATCATCCCTGAGAGCCCCTTCGCGGACTCTTACTGCCACCCCTTTGGACAGCTGGGCCATCTCTCGGGGAGATGTGACGGCTGTACCGTGGGCGACCAGAGTGCCTTCATCGTCCACCACCAAGCATGGCTGTCCTGGGACTAAGTGAGGGTCGGCCCCTAGGATGTATCCATGCATTACATTGCGCCCCCTGCCAACAAATGGTTTGGCATCCTCGAGAAGTCTTACTCTGGGGACTCCGGGATGGTCCGTGGCGGGGTCTGAAATCGGTTCGTCGAACAACGCAGGAGGGTTGGGATTTGAGTTGAGTCTCAATGCACCTTCAAGGGCGAGGCTGATGCCTCCGTCGGTGAGTCGCGGAGAGAGGATATGCTGATTATCGTTGAAGACATTGACAATTCGGTTGGTCTTGGAGCGTCGCACTTCCATACCTCCTGTCAGCTTGCATGCCTCAAGCGGAGGCACCGCACAAAGAATGGAGAGTTTGTCCACAATCGAGCATCTGTCAAGCCAATCTCTTACTTCCGAGGACTTCTCATCACCGGGAATATCGGTGGGTGCTACTCTGACCAGTGGGATGTCGTCCAACCCTAGTTCTCCGAGTCCTTCCAAAATATCCTCATCATCGAAAGGCTGCATCCAAGCCTCATCTGAGCATTCGAGATGGCACCAAGGAGAGAGATCCTCCATACTGAATGGAATTGGTCCTAGAGGAGTGGGAATCATCACCACGCTTCGGGGATTCTCGAGCAGTGCTTGGACTGCTGCACCAAGAGCATTGATGCGCCAAGGAGGTGGTGCGAAGTCGATCAGTACGACTCTTTCCGGGTCACCATCACTGCCGTCCCACCAAGACCCGGGCACTCTCCATCGCATCGACAGAAGAGCGTGTAGGTGCAGAATGTGCGGGCGTGAGCCAACATCCTCGCTGAGATCTTCCCTGCCCATTCTGACTGGATTTGCTGATGCGAGCATCTGCAGAGCCGTATCACCGGATGGTTCATCGGGCATCTCCTCGAGTTGATCCAGTACCCAAAGGAATGCTTCTCTCAACTGAGGATTAGCGTGGCTACGCCTTTCTGCTAACTGCCAGATTCTGCCTTCCCTCAATGCTTCTCGGCATCTTGCAAGTTCGGTCTGAGTAACTTCGAGATTGTGATGAGCGAGTAGGACTGAGCGCTCATCCTTGTCCATCGCTCTGACTTCTTCAGGAGTTCTCCCGAACAGTGCTGCAGAAGATACCGGCCACTCAGTCAGTACTTCGAGCTTGATTGTTCCCTCTGGAGATAGTAGACGGTCGTCGCGGGCGAAGAGAGCGTAAGCCGCACTGTCGAACAGGTCAGCCCCTAGAGCAATCGCCATTGGGAATAGCATCGGGTG
This sequence comes from uncultured Candidatus Poseidoniales archaeon, assembly GCA_963999425.1. GTDB lineage: Archaea > Thermoplasmatota > Poseidoniia > Poseidoniales > Thalassarchaeaceae > Thalassarchaeum. The sequence continues at coordinate 2,099 of CAXEUQ010000074.1, forward strand.
GCCGCAACCAAACATGTGAATCGGCCTGTCAGAAGGTACAGTGGATCTTGTAGCCATAAGAGCCTCAAACAACTCTCTGTACCTCTGTTTCTCCATTAGTGGAACGATACCACCTATGGGGTGGACGCAGAATCCTCTGTGCTCTCCTTTAGCAGAGCCCATGAGACTCGCCGCCTCGGCTCTCAGGTCCTGATGTGTACCTCCCTGAATCGGGCCATTGAGAAGCATCTTGTCTCCGGCTACTAGCAAAGATTCAGGCGCCCTGTTGGCAGTCTCGCGTACGCACTCCTCCAACTCCTCGCGACTCATGTCTGGGCGTCCGAAGACATCGAGCATGGTTCCTATATCCACACCGATATCTCGCTGGAAATCGACTATCTCACTCACCCCTACCTCAACATCACCGTAGACATATGATTGGAAGGTTCCAGAGTCGGTCATCACGACTCCAGGATAGTCGAGCAGTGTGTGGATTCCCTCGGAGAGAGCCTTGTCCTTCAAGTCGTCATGCTTCCAGATGACGTATGAGTTGGTAATCAGTGCATCAACGCCGTACTTTTCCCACATCTCTCTGGGCTCAATGGTTCTCAGATTTGGGTTGATTACGGGAAGCAGAGCAGGAGTCTGTAAAGAGCCGTGCAGAGTGTGAAGTCGGCCAATTCTGGCCGCCCCATCTCGAACCATTATCTCGAACAGTCCGAGGTCCTGCTCGCGACAGGGTTCGGGGTCTGCTCGCGCAGGCATGTATGTATCTGCGAAGAGTCGGAGTCATCAATGCTGTCATGCACGATTGAGGACCTTGAGAGTGGTAACTCCATCCACGAGACTAATCTCCACCTCATCACCTGAGTTGACTGCCAAGGTAGGGTCATCGCCGAAGCCATGGGCATACGGCACACCGAGTAGGGAAGCTGCAGGGAGCGTCAGAGGACACACGTCCCGGTTGACTATCGCCTTAGGGCCCATTCCGGTGTATAGCAGGCCCATCAGCACGAACGGGGCGACAGTTGAGCCCGATCCCTTCGGATAAATCAGAACGGTGTCGCCAACTGACTCGCCGTCCAAGGGGTGACCCGGTTCCTCAATGACTCCGGTATCGCGGTTGACGTACCCGAGGTATGTGATTGGGACATCGGTCACCATGGCCTTGCCAGTGACTTTCCAATCCGATTGGCTCGGAATGCCTGAGCCAGTCGTCTCAAACTCTCCTTCTCTGTGTTCTTTTGAGGATGGAATCGGCTTTGCTCCAGTCTTGTGTAGTTCGGGCCTCTCTCCCTCTGCTAGAGTCGGGTCAAAGGCGTGAGCGACGCATTCCTGGATACTCGCCACGCTTGTCGGCATCCTGTTGAGTCCGCTGGTCAGATAGTGCTCAGCCTTGAGTGAGTTAGTCAGGAGGTGGTTGTAGCGCTCACGGTTGTAGGGAGTTACTTCCGGGCAGGTGTCGCGCAGCACTAGCGCGCCAGCCTCCTCCAACACATCCAGAGTTCCGTCAGCGGAAATCAGATCGTGATTGTGGGCGCTCATGAAGACCCAAAGTCTCTGATTTGGGATGAATTCACCCAACTCCATCCTAGCCCTAGCTGCCGCAGCGACAGCTCGGGCCTCTCCAACACTTGCTTGCGGGCATCCGATTACGACCAAGTCGACTTGTCCACTCGGAGCCAATTCACGGTAGCGCTCAGCCAAATCTTCCTCAGTGAAAATCAACTCACCCTGATACTCATCGACGTGCGGAGCGTTAGCAGTATGGCCGTCTGCCCAGAGCATAGGAGAGCCATAGTTGGCCGCTGCAGCGGTGAGTGCTTTGCGCATTTCGAAACTGGCCCAATCAGGAAGTCCGGTGATTCGCGGCATCGGCCCCCAAGGAAGATTCCACTCAGGCCTAATCTGCTTGCCTATCCAGTCCCCTAAGATACTCCAGTCGGTCGGATCCGACATAGAGCACTCTACATTCACAAGGATATTCGGGACCCTGTTCTCGTCTAGATGCAATCCCCATCTCGGAGCCCAGCCGGTGAGTGCTGTTGCGAGAGCGGATAGACCGGATTCTCTGTTGGTTATTAGCGAAGTATAGGAGTTGGAGAAGCAGACAGCGTTGGACTCCGCCCAAGAACCGATTCCTTCGTCTTCCTCGATTCCTCTATCGTAAGGAGTACACGAGAGTATTGCTTCTATTCCAAGCTCGGAGTATGCATGCACAATCTCAAACTGCTGCTCAAGGAAGTCAGGGTAGTCGATGCCCATCTCGTCCATCTTCTGATGATCGCACCCAGCCGAATTCAGAGTGGTGGGAATAGCCACCTTTCCCTCAGAGTCCCCGGACAGGTCTGCCAAGAAGCGTCGCAGACCATGCCCACCGGTGATTACGCTCACTCCTGAGACGTGTGCATTCTCGACTTCGATGAACTCAGTAGCGCCCGCAGTAGAGGCGAGGTCGACGACCAGTCTAGCTGCCTTCTGCTTGGTCGGGCCCATCGAGCCCGCGAGCATTGACTCGAGTTGTGAGGGGATTTCCACGACTGTGGGCCATAGCGTCGCTCCTTCAATGCGACGCAGGCTCGACCTCTGCAGGATGCATTCAGCAGCACCCTGCTTCACGTAGGGGCGCAGAGACGAAGGATACCCTGTCGACGTCATTGGTGTTCTTGAGTCTCTCAACGATTTCCTTGACCGGGCCTGCCTCGCCTCTGATTTGCATAGTGTCTACGCAAGTATGGCTCTCAGTCAAGCAGTTGTGATTGTATGAAGAGACCTGAATTGAATGAGAGTGTCTGATATCCAGAATCTTGCTCTCAACTCCGTGCTGGTAGAATATCACTAGTACTCCCTCGGTAGTTGAGTTCGCGTCCATCGTACTCAGGTCGCCGCCACGATTGGCATCTGCGAAATGCAGGCTCGCATCCCTCAGGAACATGCTTCGGTTCTTGTATCCTGAATCTTCAATCATCGTATCCAATCTGCTTGCGAACTCCTTGTCGCCACTGAATGATATTACTCTGCTCATGGCAGTCCCATTCAATTCAAATT
>CAXEUQ010000075.1:0-5092 GCA_963999425.1 uncultured Candidatus Poseidoniales archaeon
GGCATTAAATTATTTTGAAAACAAATTAATAAATCCTTTCTTGTATATATATTTCCTAGTACAAGAATTGGTTCTTTTATACCTTCTGATCGTAAATATAAGCCTTCCTGTAGAGTTGCAACTCCTGAGGAATCGTCCACTGCTCCGGGTCCGTTGTATACGGTATCGTGGTGAGCTCCGAAGATGACCATAGACTCCGACTTGCCTTCGATTATTCCGCAGGGTACGCGTATAGTGGCCGTGCCTGCGTTGTTCACATCGGTGATGAATTGCAGCCTAGCTTCACCATTGATTACCTCGTCAACAATCGTCTGACCTACACTCCTTGAAACCATGATGAATCCGAGTCCATCGGGAATCGGATCAATGGATGAGATTCCGACCGACTTGAAGTATGGGACACAGTCATCAGGCACCAAATCATCACAGTTCTGCCGATCGTTAATCAAAATCAATCCCTCTAGATCATTTTCAGCAGCGCGCTCAAACAAAATCGTGTTGCTTTCTGTCTCCGATTGCAACCACACTAGGCCAACAGCGTTGGAAGCGGAACCCCAATCCGCCGAATCATTACCCATTCCCAAATCAATAACGGGCATGTTGTCTACATAGCGCACGAAGGAGGAGCCGCTGTAACCCTGCAGCACGAAGTCCTCGCGATGGGTAAACTCGACTATCTGGCGATTGAAGTCCGCCGTTGTGCACGGTGCAGGACCACCGAAGATTTCTCCGACATCACCTGGAGTACACAGAGATAATTGCGGTTCGTTACCGATGACGAACATTGGGACATCGAACTCTTCTAGAGTCGAAGGAATCCCCATAGAGGTGAAGTTGAACTTGATAGAATCGGCCGTATTCTTCTCTTCTATCGTTCCCGAAAGCCTGCCTTCCCACTCCGGATGACCTAGATCAACCAGAGCCTGAGCATAGATTCTAGCCTGTTCAGGATCGAAATCAATCAACTGGTAGTCAGGCTCGCCCTTTATCCACTCCACAATTCGGTCGCCATACAGCACAGCCCCGCCCGAGCCGCCAATCAGAATCAGAGCGGCGACAGCTAGCACATGAATCGGCAATTCCCTGATTTGAGTAACTAGGGCCGAAGCACGCTCACCCAGTCCGGGAGAGGCTACCTCAGCCTCGATTACAGCATCTTCTACATCCGATTCCACGGACTGACCCGCCTGAACCCGTCTATTGAACCCACGCCGAACTTGAACCCGCAATTGCGGTTATTTCTTCTGGACTTCTTCACCAGTCCATCTCTTTCCAATCGAGTGCTCCACTCCCATTTGGTCGAGAATCCTCGCTACTACGAAGTCCACGAGGTCTTCGATGCTCTCTGGAGCGTGATAGAAGCCAGGGCTCGCCGGTAGAATCACTACGCCCCACGACGACATCTTCGCCATCGCTTCCAGATGAGGAGTTGCCACCGGGGCCTCGCGTGGGACCAGAATCAGCTTCCTCCTCTCCTTGAGGGCGACGAGCGCGCTGCGAGTAGCTAGGTTGTCGGAAATTCCAGCAGCAATCTTGCCGATTGTAGTACCGCTGGCGGGACATACGACACAAGCCTCGTATCGAGCAGAGCCCGATGCCGACCTAGCAGCCAGGTTGCGGTTATCCTCGAGGCTGACACCATCTCTTTGAGCCAACTCTTCTGGAGTGATTCCACACTCGAGATCTAGGTTAATCGCTCCTGCGTTTGTGACAATCAGACTGACTTCCCAGCCTGCATCCAGTAGTGCATCCAGCAGGCGAACACCATACTGCGCACCGGAAGCTCCCGTGATTGCCACAACCGCCTCAGGCATGACATTCCGTCCTTCCTTCTGCCCTTGAATGGTTGCATCGGCTCATAGACTGTCTTTGAGCGCATCAGCGAGATAATCATATTCGTCTATGTGATTGTAAAGTTGGGCGGATATTCGGATATATTTCGTGTCATGGTGGCGCCATGGCATCACAGGAACTTGAACCGAGTAATCATCCAGCAGTTGGTTGTGAAACGGGTCTCCGTCAAGACTCATCGGCCCAACCTCCTCATCGGTGGGGAATTCAACAGAAGCCATTGCACAGATCATCGAATCGGGAACTGGAGGAGTAGTCCCCAGGGCTTCGCAGATTAGGTCCCTGCCCTGCAGTGCTAAGTCTCGATTACGATTCATTATCTCCGACCACCCACCTTCGATGAGCCCTTCCATGAAACTCATCGCTTTCGGGATACTTAACCAAGGAGTCGGATCTTGGGTACCTGGCCAGGCGAATTCAAACTCAAATTTCTCCTGATCTGTTCCCTCGTATGAGAAGCCATGGCTGATGTTCAGCGGGTGAATGGAGCCCTTTCGGTCTTCGCGGATGTGCAGGAACGCTGAGCCCTTGGGCGAGCACACCCACTTGTGGAAGTTGCCGGTGCAATATGCCGGATTAAGTCGACTGAGGTCTAGAGGTAGAATCCCTGGGCCATGTGCTGCATCTAGGAGTACATCCACACCTCTTGCCTGCAGCCGCTGAGTCAACTCCTCGAAAGGCATCTTAGTTCCGGTCGGACTGGTGATGGTATCGATTAGTGCTAGAACCGTCCTATCCGTGACGGCCTCCATGATTAGGTCGATGACCTGCTCAGGTCCATCCAGTCTGAACGGGATATCGACTACAACTGTCTTGGCGCCAAATCGCCCGGTAACATAGTCGACTGCGTTCCAGCACGCTTGGTAAGAATGGTCAGGTACGATTATCTCGTCTCCGGGCTTAAGGTCAAGACTCCTGAGGACAGTATTCACTCCCTGAGTTGCATTACTGACGAATGTCAAACCATCCACATCGGCGTTCAGCATATCCGCTACAGCCGCCCTAGATTGGTCCCACAGGTCTGAATATTCTCTCTCAAAGAATCTGACCGGATCTCTCTCCATAAGGCTCCTGATCCTCGCTTGTTCCTCGAGCACTACTATTGGAGTGGCTCCGAAGGAGCCATGGTTCAGGAATACAGTATCTGGATCTAGAGACCAGTATTGAGCGAGATTACTTCTGCGCGGCAGGCTCATGCCAGCATCCCCTGAGTCCATTCGACGGGCTCCAAGGGAGTTCTGCCAAGATGCTTCTCACAGGTTTCGATGAGTGCTTCTTCCATCCTTTCAAGTCCCATTTCTCTGCCCTGCGAGTCGGTCTTGTACCCCAGTTGTGACAGGCTCGTGTGAACGCCAGCAGTCATGCCGCACCCCTCAAGGTCCTCCACCCGGGTACCGGGTGTACACACATTGATCGACATACCATGCCGACTTACCCAGTGCAGGAATGAGAGTCCTATAGAGCAGATTTTGTGCCCATCAACCCATGCTCCTTGCATTGACGAGTCCTTGTATGCACTGATACCACACTGATCGAGTGCATCGATTGCCCAGTCCTCCAGTATGCCGATGATTGCACGAACACTCTGCTCCTCGACTTCCCACTTGATGATTGGATAGGCAACCAGTTGGCCTGGCCCATGCCAGGTGATTCCCCCGCCCCGGTCAGTGTTCACTGTCGGGTAGCCTTCGACTACCACGCCATCGCGAATCGCCTTAGGTCCGACAGTGACGACTTCAGGGTGTTCAACCATGATGATGGTGTCAGCAATCCTATCCTCGATTCTCAGTTGCTGGAGCCGCTTCATCTCTTCGGCCATAACAGTATGCTCTACCATCCCCGCTCTGAGGATTCTGACATCTCCCATTCTCGCACCTCAGGTGATATGGATTGCATGTCCGAGTGTCTTCAATACGCTCTCATGGAAAGCCTCCGACATGGTTGGATGGGCGTGAACCGTTCCAGCCACATCTTCTAGCAATGCTCCCATTTCAAGCGCGAGGACGAACTCAGAGTGCAACTCTGCGATGTGAGTTCCGACCGCTTGAACTCCTAGAATCACGTGATCCGATTCTCTAGCTGTGACTCGGATGAATCCTCCAGTCTTCTCAGCCTCGATGCTGAGCGCTCTCCCGCTAGCAGCCAGTGGGAACTTGCCCACGATGATATCCTCGCCACGCTCCTTGGCTTCGTCAGGAGTCAGCCCCACAGAGATGATTTCAGGCTCAGTGAATACGATTGCAGGGATAGCGACCTTGTCGAACTCGCGCTCGTGTCCGGCGATAATCTCGGCCACCATTTCTCCCTCGGCGCTGGCCTTGTGGGCAAGCATCGGCTCACCGGCAACATCACCTATCGCATAGACCCCGGGGACCGAGGTACGGCACTTACGATCGATTCTGATGAATCGGCCCGAGGCATCCATTCGAACACCCATGTTCTCCAATCCCCATCCTTTGGTGTTCGGCCTTCTTCCTACTGTAACTAGGATCTTGTCGACCTTGATTGACTGCTCTTCATCATCTTTCTCGAAAGTCAACTCGACTTTTCTCGCCGCCCCCTTGCCCTTAATCTCGGCACCGCGAGCCAGAGCATTGGTGTGTACTGTGACTTTGTGCTTCTTGAGCCACAATTCAAGCGGCCTGCGAATCTCTTTGTCCATTATGGCTAGAATACTGCCAAGACCTTCGACAACAGTCACTTCTGTGCCGAGTTTGGTAAGAGCGCACCCCAACTCAAGTCCGATGTATCCGCCGCCTACTATGGCCACGCTCTTGGGCAGACTATCCAAGTCGAGTGCTCCAGTTGATGAGATGATGAATTCCTCATCGCAAGGCATGAATGGCAGATCAATATGGCTGGAACCAGTTGCGATGATGACGTTCTCCGCTTCGATATTGACTTCTCCATCAGTCGTCTCAACTGTACAACTCTTTGGTCCGGTGAAGTTAGCCCATCCTTTGACCAACTCTGCCCCAGCAGCCTTCAGAAGACCCTCTACTCCCTTGTTCAGACGGTCTACGATGTCATCCTTCCACGAGACGAGTGCGGCCATGTCCACCTCCGGAGTACCATCAACCGAGAGTCCCATGTGGCCGCCCTCTGCGCTGTGCTGCTGCAAGGCCTCGAAACGCTCTGCTGCGTGAATCATCGCCTTGCTAGGGATACAGCCTCGAATCAAACAGGTCCCTCCGGCCTTGTCGCCTTCCACGACTACCGTATCAAGTCCGAGTTGACCGGC
>CAXEUQ010000076.1:0-5052 GCA_963999425.1 uncultured Candidatus Poseidoniales archaeon
CGCTTCGACGAGCGCGCGATACAATCCGATATGTCCTATTCGCTCCGGGTGCCATTGAACTCCAATGCAGAATGTCTTGTCTGTACGCTCGACTCCCTCAATCAGATTGTCGTGGGTAGAATATGCGCTGATTTCCAGACTTCCAGCATCGGAGACGCCTTGATGATGGGTGGAATTGGCAACTAATTCTGCTCCTATGATGGAATGAAGCCGACTGCCTTCAATCGTTGAGACTCCATGTTCGGTGACCACTCCGTCCCAGCCTCCGTGCTCTTCGAATCCGGGTGTTTCTGGAAGATGCTGGTGCATCGAACCACCGTGGATTACGCACATCAGTTGCATTCCTCGACAGATTCCTAGAAGAGGTATGTCTCTGTCTATTGCGGCTTTAATCAGAGAAGATTCGGAGTCGTCTTGGTCGGGGTGGGCCAGATAGATGTGCTCTCCAGGTTTCTGACCGTACAAGGAGGGGTGAATATCTGGCCCTCCTGCAACGACTAAGCCATCTAGGAAATCGAGGTTTGAAGTACAGCAACCCGGAGGGAGAAGAATCGGTTGCCCACCAGCCTCTTCTATCGCATTGGTATATGTTGATGGTAGAATGACCGCTTCGATATCCCAAGGCCCAAACGTGGAGGGGCGTTTACAGGCGGTTACGCCGATTACCGGAGCGCGTCCCCTCTCGCCCATGCCTTGAGCACTCGCCGCTTCACTAATTCAAGTAAATGGATAAAAAAGAGGAAATCATATCCTAGCGGCTTCGATTAGGGCATCGAAGACCTTTGTCTGGTCAATCATTTCGGGATGCCATTGCATGGAAAGCAGGAAGCTTGCGCCGGGCAGCTCTACAGCTTCAATCAAGCCGTCCTCGGTCCTCGCCACAACAGTGAGATTGCCCGCATCCGCCACACCTTGATGGTGCCCGGAATTCGCCATTGTCTCGGTTCCTAAGACAGAAGCCAGAAGCGAGGACTTCTCGATAGTAACAGGATGCTTAGACCAATTTCCTGCCGAAGCGCCGTGATTTTCGTGACCGGGGGTTTCCGGCAGATGTTGGTAGAGTCTGCCTCCCCTTTCCACCGACAGAAGCTGATGGCCTCTGCAAACACAGAGCATTGGCATGTCCCTGTCAATTGCAGATGCAATTAGGGATGATTCCCAACTGTCTTGCTCTGGACGGATGTCGTTTGTCCTCTCATGCGGTTCTTCGCCATAGCGACTGGGATCGATATCTCGGCCTCCAGAGATGATTATTCCATCCAATCTGTCGAGCAGAGATTCGACATCATCGCCCTCAGTAAGTAGAACCGGAATCCCTCCTGCCTCTCGAATCGCCATTGGGTAATTCGCAGGTAGCATCACAACCGCTTGGTCTGGAGTCTCGTAATCACGCACGTTAACCGAGGTAGTGACCCCGATTACCGGTGCTGGCAAACCCTCACTCTCCTTCACGGGCTAGGCGTGCTGCGCGAAATGACATAATTCCACACGCCATGAAACTGACTCCTACTACGATGAGGAATAGATGTGATGAGATTGCAAGGTCCGACATTTCGGACATCTGCGTGAATACTCTTGCCCCACCTAGGACCATTACTAATGCCAGAACCATAGCAGCATGCATCAGGTGATGGCGCATGTTCGGCATCCTTTCAGACAGGATTCCCAGAATCAACAGTGGGGCGCCCATGAAAGATGGAATCATCGCGGTGACCGAGGATTGGTCGGAGATGATGTAAGCAGCAATCCCCCACAGGGTGAGGAAAGCGCCGCAATAAATCGCAATTCTAGGTATTGTGAATCCGGCTATGGTGAAATCTTCGCTCATGCCGCCTTCCACCTGTGAATCAGTTATTATCTTCACTTGAAGGGAGTTCCTTGAGTGGTTTCTGCATTAACTCATGAATCTCCTTGTCACGCGCCACAATCTGCTCCCACATGATTTCGGCCACATCCATGACCTCCATTTCGGCTCCGACTGAGTCGAGTCCGTCCTTCACCATGACCGAGCAGAATGGGCAGCCGACTGCCACCGTATCGCATCCGGTTTCTGCCAGTTCCTTTGCTCGGATCTCGTTGACGCGCTTGTCCGCATCCTCTTCCATCCACATCTGCGCGCCTCCAGCTCCGCAGCAGAACGAGTTCTCTGCGTGCCTCTCGGTCTCGACATCGACTCCACCGATGACCTCTCTAGGCTCGTCGATGATGCCTCCGATGCGCCCCAGGTAGCACGGGTCATGGAAGGTGATGCTGCGGCCGTTCTTCTTGGCCTGTGGCAGTTTACCCTCATCCTGTAGTTTGGATAGGATCTCAGAGTGGTGATAGACCTCAAGTCTGTCTCCTCCATAGTCAGCATACTCCTTACCTAGGGTGTGGAAGCAATGAGGGCAGGATGCGATGATGCGCTTCACGCCGAGATCCTGGAAGGTCATCATGTTGGCTTCGGCTAGCATCTGGAACAGGAACTCGTTGCCTGCTCTTCTAGCCGGGTCGCCAGAGCAGCCCTCTTGCATTCCCAGTATTCCGACGTCCAATCCGGCTTCCTTGAGCAGAGAGATTGTCGCGCGAGCCACCTTCTGGTTGCGCTCGTCGAAACTAGCCGCGCATCCTACGAAGTAGATGTACTCAGCCGGCTCACCGACCTTGACGTCGAGGTCAGCAGCCCAGTCAGCCCTCTCATGCGCTCCGAATCCATACGGGTTCTGCGCAGCATCCATATTGTCGAATGCGACGTTAAGTTGCTCGGGATACTCCATGGTCTCCATAACCGCATTGCGGCGCAGGTCGGTGAGCTTGGGGACGTGCTCGATGTAGAGGGGGCAGACATCTACGCATGCATTGCAAGTTGTGCAGGCCCAGACAGCTTCCTCTGTAATCCTCTGCATGATGGTCTCATCTGGGCTCTCGGAGGAGAGCAGGATTGGAGCGTGGTCGTTGGCGTAGTTGCGAACATCGTGGATGACTTGCATCGGATTGAGGCCCTTGCCTGAGGCATATGCTGGGCAGACGTCCTGGCAGCGGGCGCAGGATGTGCATGACCAGCCGTCAATGAGTTGCCGCCAAGAGTAATCAGTATAGTTGCTGACTCCGAATCCTAGAGAATCCATCTCAAGAATGTCATCCATAGACACAGCCCTGCCGAAATCATCGACCGCTAACGGCCTCATCTTCGCATTCGGCCCGACGTCGTGGAAGAACACGTTAGGCACAGCCATGACGATGTGCATGTGCTTGGATAGGGGAATCAGTACGAAGAAGATGCATATCGAGAGCATGTGGGCCCAGTAAGATGCTACTGCGAAGGAGTCGGACACTCCGTACTGGGCTACTGCGTAACCCAGTGGCTCCCACAACTTGCTAGGATCCTCCTTCGATTCGATTACGAACGAAGTTGTGGTGATTGTGAAGATTAGTAGAAGTATTACGTTGCCCTCAATTGCCTCAAAGCGAGATTTGCCTTTCAGTTTCTCAGGAGTGAATACAACACGGCGAATAAGAGCGGCTACGCAGCCAATCATCGCCATTGTATAGCCGAGTTCAACCATGCCGTTCCAGGGGCCGTTCAGTAAATCCGGCAGAATTCTGTCCGAGAAGAAATTGGCAGTAGCAAGGTCTAGCATGTCGGAGGCCAGCATCAGGAAACCCCAGAACAGCAGGACGTGCATCGTGCCTGCGACTCTGTCTCTGAGGACTCGCTTCTGACCGAGCCAGCCCTTGATGAACTCGAGAATCCTAGCATCCCATGAGTCGAAGCGGTTGTCCTCAGAACCCAGCATAACAAGTCTGACTGCCTTGCGGACCTGATAGACGAAGAAACCGATAGCAGTAGCACCCATGATGAGCAGGATATGCCATCCCTCAAGGGGGCCGTATGTTTGCAGAAGGGGATGCTCCATCGAATCACTGTCAGGCTATGCCTGACAAACCCCCGAGTCGAATCATGTCCTTGAAGAAACCGCTCCAACAGGCAAACTCATGGGCTCATGGCCTAGCCTAGTGCCATGGCGAGTGGTTTCGCGCCCGGGAAGTGCATCCTGTTCGGCGAACACGCCGTAGTCTACGGCCATCCTGCCGTAGCGGTCGCTATTGACAGCGGTGTGAGAGTCAGCGTCGAGCAGTCAGACGAATGGACTCTGGAGGGTGTGCCTTTTGAGCCCTCAAGGCACCCTCACATCTCGCACATCCTGAACACCGTATTCGAGTACGACGGGAAACCCCTGAAGATGGAGGTCGAAAGTGGGCTATTCTCGGCCGCCGGATTGGGATCTTCGGCAGCCCTATCCAACGCCATCGGAGCTGCTCTTCAAGCTCACATCAATCCCGGTCAGCCGTTAGACCCAATTTCCCTCGCTCGGATGGGGCATTCGGCAGAGGCTATGGCTCAGAAAGGACGTGCCAGTCCAACTGATACCGCAACTAGCGCTCTTGGCGGCTGTGTCGTGGTGTCTGGCGAGCCTGTCCAAGGAACTAGGCATGTTTTCGATGCCGAATTACAGACTCCCGAGGGACTCAGGGAATGGTCAATAAATGCCGTCGATATGCCGGATAGCCTCAGTGAGGCATGTTTGGTAATCGGATTCACAGGAGAGATGTCATCCACAGGCAAGATGGTCGCGGGAGTCGCCAAGCGACTAGAGGAACAGCCCGGGCTAAGAGGTGAGATGGATGCCATCGGGAGGATAACTAGCGCCGGGCTGACTGCGATTTCCGCGGGCAATCTGGAGGCGGTAGGCATGGCCATGGATGCTTGTCATGAAAAATTGCGACTGCTCGGAGTAAGTAGTCCCTCGCTCGAGGCTCTGGTGGAGGCTGCTAGACCACACTCGCTGGGGGCCAAACTAACTGGCTCCGGAGGCGGGGGCTGCATGATTGCGCTCGCACGCAATCCTCAACGTGTCGCAGAAGCCATAGAAGTAGCTGGAGGTAGTCCCTTGGTGTCGCGTCTCGGCGCCCCGGGGGTCCGGCTACTGAAAGATTAGTCAGAAGTGTCGAAAATCGCACTCCGATGTCATTTTTCTCTCAACTACCCTTTATAAGCAGAATATTGGTGCC
>CAXEUQ010000077.1:0-4987 GCA_963999425.1 uncultured Candidatus Poseidoniales archaeon
GGCTCACCACCAGGAACTGAGCCTGTTCTGCCTGCCGGGAAATCAGGGCCGCCAGGCGCTCCACATTGACTCCGTCGAGAAAGCTGTCCACCTCGTCGAGGGCATAGAAGGGCGATGGACGGAAGCGCTGCAGGGCGAACAGGAAACTGAGTGCGGTGAGTGACTTCTCCCCGCCTGACATGGCCGCCAGACGTCTGACAGCCTTGCCCTTGGGATGGGCAACGAGTGTCAGACCGCCCTCCAGGGGATCATCCGGGCTGTCGAGCTGCAGTTTGCCATCGCCATCGGAGAGGCTGGCGAAGATTTCACGGAAATGTCCGTCGACCGCCTCGAAGGCCTCCATGAAGGCTTCCTGCCGCAGCGTGGCCACGGTTTCGATCCTGAGCAGCAGTTCCTCCCGCTCCTGGCTGAGCACATCCAACCGTTCACCAAGGTCGCCGAGACGTTGTTCGAGTTCCCCCAGCTCTTCGAGGGCAAGCATGTTCACCGGTTCCAGGGCCTCCATCCGCAGCTGAAGCTGCTGCAGGCGTTCCTGAAGGCTCAACAGACCACTTTCGCGCAGCTCGTTGTCAATCTCCGGCAGAGGATCAGGCAGGGTTGCCCTCAGCTCTTCAAGGCGGAGGCCGCCATTGCGCAGCTGCTCCTCCAGTGACGTGCGTTCTTCGCGCAGGCGCTCCAGTTCCCAGCGGGCCTGCTGCAGGGCTTGCCTCTGCTCAGCGACGGCAGCCTCGGCTTCATCTCTGGCGCGTCGCTCTTCTCCGAAACGGGTTTGTAGTTCCTGCTGCTGAGCTTCCAGTTCATTCCGGCGGGTTTTCAAAGCCTGTTGCTGTTCTCTCCAACGGCCATGGGCTTCAGTGAGAGCCTGAACCGCCTGCTGTAGGGCTGCTTCTTCACGTTCAATCGTTTGCTGCTGATCCTCGAGTCTCTGTTGAGAGAGCTGTCGGTCGCGTTCCTGTTGGAGCAGCGCATCACGTTGCTGCCGTGTGGCCTCAAGACCGGAATCCACCCGTTCAAGCTCCTGCTGCAGAGCTTGCCAGCGCTCGGCATCACCACTGGCTTCCACACTGGCTTCCTGGGCATTCAGCTGCTCGAGTTGCGTTTGCAGTGGGTTCAGGCTTGTCTCCAGCTGATCAAGCCTCAAGCGGTGTTTCTGCTGGGCCTGCTGCAGCTTGCTGAGTTTGTACTGACACTGTTGCACCCGTTCGAGCAGCGGGCCATGGGCACGCTTGGCGGCCTGACGCTCGGCTTCCAGGGCGGCCTGGCGCTGCTCCAGTTGGCGCAGTCTTGGCCGCAATTGATCCACGGCCTCCACCAGCCGCTGTTCTTCCCTCCGACAGGCGGCCAGGGTCTCTCCAAGCTCCAGCAGTCGCTGACGCAGTGGGGCCGCTTCATCGCCTTCACTGCTGGCTCCGAAGCTGAGTCCGCCTCCGCGCTGCGAAAAGCTGCCTCCAGTCATGGCACCACTTTTTTCAAGTAGCTCACCCTCGAGGGTGACAGCCCGCGAACGCCCCAGAAATTGTCTGGCACTGCTCAGATCGCTGAACACCTGTGTGTCTCCGAAGACATAGGCGAACACGTCGGCATAGATCGCTTCGTAACGGATCAGGTCCACAGCTCGACCGACCAGGCCACTTGCTTCGCCGGCCTGGGGGCGGCGGCCGCGAGCTGTGGTAGCCGCAGATCCCACACCAGGGGCTCTGATTTTGTTGAGCGGCAGGAAGGTGAGTCGGCCAGCACGGCGACTTTTCAGCAGGTCAATTGCACGCGCAGCGATGCGGTCATCGTCCACCACCACCTGACCCATTCTTGCTCCGGCAGCCACTTCAAGAGCCAATGCAACCATCCCCTCGATATCGCTAGTGGAGACTTCATGGTTTGTTGCCACCATCGAGGTGCCCGCGTTGCCGGGTGAGCAGTGCACAGCTTCTACTGAGGGGCTATTGGCAAGCCCGATGCACAGAGCGTGCTCTCTTCCTCCGCTCCCGACAACCAAGACTGTAATGGGAACCATGCGTACGCGTGAGGCCATCAGGAGATAATGGATTCCGAGGGCGGACGCCTAGTACGGGACTGACTTCAGACCGAGTCGGAAACCAAGAATATTGAACAGACGATGGATGATTGGAGTCAAGACCAGTAATACGATGATTTCTCCATGTAATTGCTCATGTGTCAGAATCTGTCCATCGAAGAGCAAGAAGGAAAACAGGAATATCGAAACAGCGAATGGAACAGTGTCCAGTAGAGGGGCCTTGGAACTCTCATCTCCCTCTCTTTTAAGGCCCCGGCGACGCTTGATGAATGAGCCGGCTGTATCGCCAAGCATGCAAGCCAACCCGAGAGTGAATCCCATGACGAAGGCAGCCCCCCACTCGCCGCCAATCCAGAACCAATCGGATGAGTCGCTGAAGAGAGTAGGGTCGACAAATGGCCTTGCATCAGGGGGCGAATTAGAGCTCCATAGATGGTGAGCCAACATCGTCAGCAGACCTGAGAACACGGCTCCTCCGAACAAACCATTCCACGTCTTGCCGTCGCCCAAAATCCTGTAGCCGTCACTCCAGTCTCTACCTGCGTCGACTACCACGCTGCTGAAACCTAACTTGTCTGGGATCCACTTGCCGAAGAGCATTGCTCCGGTATTGGCTAGGTAGAATGGCCCGTACATCATCAGCACTGTTAGGATGTTCAATGCGAAGTCCGCGGAGTCGGGGGCAGGGAAGAGCGGTGGCGCACTCACGGGTGTGCCAGACGCGCACAGCGAATGAACCCTATCCGAAGAATGGCGGGCAAAACTATTCATGTCCTTCTCATTCAATCGTGACCAATGCGAACTGCTCCGCTACTACAATCCATGCTGATGATTACATCTGTCCTGTTGGTCTCAGGTGCGGTGTTCGCTGAAGACTCACAGACGATAATCAGCGTAGATGTGACTTGGACCGGTGATGAGTCAGTGGATGGAGTGGTGAGAATCGTTGATGGCGGCCACCTGACTATTGATGATGCGAATGTGGAGATGGTTCTAGGGTCCAGCATCCTTGTCGATCAGGGAGGTCATTTGACCATCAGCCAATCCACTCTGAGGTCAGACTCACCGCCTACTGCAATCGCCAGCATGGGTTACTGGGATGAGCAGAACATGTCTCGATTCAAAGTCCCGGGAGAAGGAATCTCTGGCTCCTTCGAAGTCGAGATGAGAGCGATAGAAGGAGACAGTTACTACGGCGATACTGCTCACATCGGTGATGACTCAATCAATCTCGATGGGAGTTCGCACACGTTCAGTTTCGAAGACGGTGCGGGAGATGTCTGGATTGGCCTAACTGGCTATTCGACTAGTTCGGTCTCGATTGCTTCTATCAGCATCAGCACAGCGGCTGGAGGCGTGACCACAATCCTTGGTACTGATTTGGAATCTGTCAACATGAAGGGCGCTGGGAATCCGGGATTCGAATTGCACGTCGCAGGGCACATGCAGTCCTCCTCCTCCACACTAATCGGAGGTCAGTTGATCGTTGACGGGGTTCTGAGCGCAGATAGCACGGAGTTCGACCGGGTCGGTCCGATTATGGTCGCCGACTCGGGTAGGTTAGATCTGCTGGGGTCGACTTCGTTCACGGCTAGTATGGACGACCACGACGTCAGGACGGGGGCTTACTCCGAATTATTCTGGGGAGAAGGAGTGGTCGGCTCGGGAGGCCTTATCGACAAGTGGGAGAGGAGAGTCTCAAGCCAGTCGCTTCAAATGGATGCCAAGTATGTGCTCCTCAGAATCTCCGGAATAGGACCCCAGGAGGCTGTGCAAGAGATTTTCAGCAATGAGAATGGCACAGCCTACATCAATAACGGAAACGAGAGAGTGGTGCAGATTGGCTATGCTGACGGCACAGTGTGGACCGAGTCTGCGACAATCGAGATTATCTCTTACGAGACGGGGTGGAATCCTCAGACATCCGGCATAGGAAACTATGGCGGAGGAGTAGTGAATCTAGGCTGGTCGGAGTCGATTGTACTCGACTCGGGAACTCCTTTTGTCGAGTGGGAGTCTTTGGAAATCCCTGAGGAATCCTCGTCCAAAGCAAGAGGTCAGTCGATGCCAGTTGTAGCCGGATTGGCTAATAGAGGCACTGCTGCAGCTTTGCTTTACTTCACGTGTGAAGTTACTGAGACCGGTCTCGAGGCAGATATCGGAGGATACCAACAAGCGAGGATTGAAGCGGGAGAATCAGTCGAAGTTTCATTCGGATGGAGGCACTCACAGATTGGAGAAGCCTCGCTGACCTGCAGGATTCTGACTCCAACTCAACTGGTTGAAGATGGGGCCTTCGGAGGAGGAAGCATGACTACTGGTGGTGCTACTTGGACGGAGCCAGAGGAAGATGGATCTATGTCGATGCTGCCCCTACTTGCTGCCATAGTTGTGGCGATGGTTATCGCGGGCACCACGATGCTCAGGCGAGCCTCGGATGCCATCGTAGAAGATGAGGACTCAGATTATTCGAAGGACGAATACTAGTCGCAACTAGTGACCTTGGTCCATGCCTCATTTGTAGGGTTGTCAGATGGCTCCCCTGGTTCCGACTCGCCTCCCTCCTCTGTGTACTCGTAGTACGAAGTGTGAGAAACAATAGATTCGTCAGACCAAGGAGAAGTTTGTGAGACTTCGATTATGAAGTGATAACATCCGAAATCACTCACTGCCCAATCTTCTATGGGGACATACTTGGTGTTAAGTTCGAAGGACTCGACTGATCCGGGCAGAGGTAGTTCAGAGCCGTCTTCACCGACTAGAGCGCTCCCTCCTCCGTACTCTCCATTGCCCGAATCCCACTCTGCGACCCCGTTCACGACTGTGACCAGAGGATAAGCGATTACAACGCTAGAGCCATAGTACAGGTTGGCCTGAACCGTATAGTCCGCATATGGGAGGGCCCCCGGAGGATTGTCTCCGAGTGCATCAAGACCAGACCACGACCTCAGGGCG
>CAXEUQ010000078.1:0-4945 GCA_963999425.1 uncultured Candidatus Poseidoniales archaeon
GTGCGATTCTCCGAATGACGGATCGTTTTCAACAGCGTCGCGAAGTATCGTATAGAGTCCATCGTAAGAGGGACGTTGCGAACCGGAACTCGGATTGACGACCTCGGGCAAGGCTGAGATTCTGCTGTCCAATCTCTCCAATCCCCTCAGCAGATCTCGATCATCCCCTGCTAGGGAATCGCTCCCATCCTCCGGCTCGACCAATAAAATGACCGACTTCCAAGCAGCAGCATCGTAGGAGTCGTAAATCTCGTTTCTGACTTCCATTATGTCCATGCCTTCCTCTGAGAGGAAGTCAGTGAGCTCGAAACTGGTGTCCAATTCTCTGATTGCAACGATTACCGAGCCCATGGTTATCATCGCAACGATGAGCAGCACCCGAGCCGTATTCCTGCGCTGGAAGCGTGTTGATACATCAGCTAGGCCATCCATCCTCAGGCCCCGGTGATACATCTCACCCGCACTCTTCTCGACAACCACATGCACTGCGCCCACGGTGATGGTGCTAGCAACGAAGGCGGAGACCACACCAAGAGCGAGAGTGAACCCGAATGTCCTCAATGGAGGTAAATCCGAGAAGGAGTTGGCTAGGAAAGCGAACACTGTGGTGACCACGGCCAGAGATAGCGCTAATCGTAACACAGAAATCGATTCTACCCACGCCCGAGCCGCGCTGCCCGAACGATTTTTTGCCACCTCATAGGCTCGTTGCAGGTGGATCGAGTAATCTATCCCCAGGCCTAGAACCACTGGCGCCACAGCGACTTCTAGTACTGACAGCCTCATTCCAAGAATAGTTACAATTCCATACGTCCATACCAATGCCGCAGACAGACCCATCAGTGGTGCGGCGACCATCATGAATGAGCGGAAGGCCAAGGCCAGAAGCGCAACTACGACTAGAACGGCGATTAGCAGCAACCACACGAGATTGTCCATAGTCGACTGATTGATGTCATGGCTAATCAGGTCATCAGAGATTACACCATAACTCAACACACTCTCATCACTGAGCAGACTCCTGATTCCGGCCGACAGATCACGCCGCTGCTCATTACTGATGTCTCCACTAATCTCAATGACCCACATCGTGCTTGATGCAACGGGGGTAGCAGTGCCCTCGCCGGTATCCAGCCACTCGCAGACAGGATCGTAATCGAAGTCGGTATGCAGCATAGCGGAAGCCGCGAACGAAGCCGAGGCGATTGCCTGCTCGTTGCCGATTGCGTCCGAACACTCCTCTCCGTCTGAGACTGCCTCTAAGAGTTCGGCCCAATCGGAGAACTCGGACAGATCCCTATCCTGATCATCGCGCTCGTCCAGTGCTGTTTGAATTATGCCCGCAGCGTTGAGGTGAGAGACAATGAAATCACTATTTTCAGTAGAATAATCTTCCACTCTTTGGAGGTCCAGAGCCAGTTTCTGCAACGCTCCTAACTCGAGCACATTACAAGGAGCATCATCACAGGCATTACCTCCATCTGCTGATTCGCTGTAAGGCCTGACATCAATGTACAGAAGATGCGGAGTGGCACCCATCTCCTCATTGATCGTATCCTCTACGGAATCTGAATCCGACTCGGGAGCGAATGAGGAGATCTCAGTGGTGAATCCTGGGAAATCCATTAGCACCTGCATCATAGCAGAGGTGAACAGGACGCTAACAACCACTATCGCGAGAGAGGATTTCTCAAACAGCCGCTCTAGGGCTTCTGAGGACACCATCCCCCCAGCCATGCGGCGGTCCAATCGCCCCCCATCTATAACTTAGGCTCCGTTTGGACCCTTCGGGGTCCAACATAGAGATGAAAGCACTCAAAAGGGAGCGTCCGGTCGCGCGGCTGACATGCCAATCAAGGTACTTTTGAACGAAGGACGCGAACTCAGACTGCGTATGTCCGGAGAGGACCATACTTCACTACAGTTGTTCCGCTCTAGACTCAACTCAAGCAAGGACGTGGAGTACTCCAATTATTTCCAGAAGCACCCCGACCTCGACGAGCCGGAATTATACATCCGAACAGTCAAGGGCAAGAGCGCCGAGAAGGTATTCAAGAGCCTGTGCTCAGACATCTCAAAGGAATTGTCGAAGCTCAAACTGTGATGGCGGTGGAGTTTTGTCATTCAGCTCTGTTGAAGAGCAATTGGGGCTGACTGGGTGGTCGGCAGAGGGTGACGGAATCGGCGGCCTGCTGAAGACCAGAGTGGAGGACTTCCGAGTTGATGAGATTGCCCGCATCCCGGCCTTGGATCCCAAAGGCAGATTCACCGTAGCAAGAGTGTCTTTGAACAACTGGGAGACCAACCGCTTCCTCGGACGTCTGGCCAAGGCATGCGGAATCAGTAGGAGGAGGATATTCTCGTCGGGCATGAAGGACAAGCGCGCGGTCACTAGCCAGATACTGGTAATCGACGCAACTCGTTCAAAAGTGGAGTCGGTGCAGATTACTGACGCTACAATCGAGGTGATTGGCAGGACACATCACAAAATAGGCATGAGCGATCACGATGGAAATCGGTTCACAATCACTGTCAGAGGATGCTGCGACTCAGAAGGCAATCCGATTGATAGCAAGAAGTCGATGTCCAGAGTCAGAGAAATAATCGCAGGTATGTCAGAGCGTATGGGCGCTGATTCGTTCCCCAATTGGATTGGCCCTCAGAGGTTTGGCTCTACCCGACCGGTGACACCCGAAGTCGGCCGGGCTGTAGTGGAGGGAGATTTTGAGAGGGCCTGCGACCTATATCTTGGAATGGAAGGTCACAGCGACGCTGAGGACGTCTGGCAATTCAGGAAAATGTGGAGGGACAGCAGAGATGCTGAATCATGCCTTGAGATAATTCCAGAACACCTAGGCTACGAGAAATCGATTCTAGAATCACTGGCCGAGCAGCCCGAGGACTGGCTCAGGGCTTTCAAAAGACTCCCTCATTCGCTCCAATTGCTTTCCGTCCATTCACTGCAATCGCTGGCTTTCAACCACGCAATCGCCATTCGAATGGAATCCGGCCTCTCATTAATCGAACCAATTTTGGGAGATTTGGTCGCTCCATTGCACGCCAACGGAAGAATCGACGTCTCCAAACTGGCCGAGGTTACAGAGTCCAATCTAGAGAGATGCAGGAGGAACTGCAAACTGGGAAGATTATCCGTGACCGGACCTCTACCAGGGTTGGACTCCCATCTCGCTTCGGGAGAGCAAGGCGAGATCGAACTGGCAGGCCTAGAGAAGTCCGGGCTTTCAAATGTCGATTGGAGGGTTCGAAGCATCCCGCGACTGACTTCTTCGGGAACCCGTCGCCCTCTTTCCGTACCCTTTGATTCATTCAGTGTCGAAGAGGCCCAAGAGATGCCCGACGAACAACTCTCACAGAGGTGGAGAAACGGACCGTCAAACTCGGACAGGTGGCACCCAGATGGGGCTAGCCTGAGGCTGGGGTTCTCGCTGCCTCCAGGGACCTATGCCACGGTACTGATGCGTGAACTGATGAAATCCCCTCTGGATCACTATTGATCAAAGGCGACCCATTTCAAGGGCTTCAATCTGGCCGATTAGAGGGTTTAGATCGCGAACTCGCGTTTCAAAACCGTCGACGATTCCTTCTCCCTCACCGAGAACGACTTGGACTTCGATGAACATCATGCCGAATGCAAGAGGTTTAATCTCCACAGCCTGAACCTCGTCAAACTCGTCGATTCTGCCGGCAATCCCATCATAATCCGGCATACCTTCCTCAGGTTGGTCAATCGTCACCTTGTACTTGACTACTACATGTCCCATCAAATCACCTCAGGGCCCACTGAAGCCGCACTCGGTGCAGACGTACTCCACAGCTTGGACTCTACACTGTTCACTACGTCCGATTGAGTGCCCGCATTCGGGGCATGGGAAGGCGGTACTCTTCTTGTCGACCAACGGTAGACCAGATGAGGTGCAGATGTCTGCTCTTTGACCCATTAACGAACCCCGGTGAGGCGGCGAATCGCACTCCCTTTTTAGCGTTGACTTAGTCAATAACGACAGATATGCGAGCAATGCCCCGCTTCGGTTAGGGTGAAATACCACAGGCCAGACTAGTCGCCGAGTAAGATGTCGGAAGAGGAAGCGAGTCTATCTGGTGAGACGATAGATCTGAATGCTTTTGTCACAGACGAAGGTGGAATCTGGAGTCTGAGACAATTGGAGAAGGTCAGAGGCTGGAACAATATCGAGTACGCACCTGGTCTTTCCGGCAAAAATACCCCATCGACCGGACTCTCGATGAATCGCGCATACATACCTCCCGGAGGTGTTGCGAAGGCACACATCCATGTTGACTTCGATGTTATGATTTACTTGCTCAAAGGAAGCGTCAGGCACGAGTACGGTCCTGGTTGCAGAAAGTCAGTCGTACACAGTGCAGGAGACATGTTCTACATCGAGCCGGGCCTGCCGCACGAGGTGTTCAATTGCTCCGATGATGATTGGGTACATGCTGTAGTGGCCCGCTCGGACGCATCAGAATGGCAGAACATAGCCCCTTACGACCGAGATTCAGAGTAATGCTTGACCTCAAGGCTCCCCGATCTCCCCGTCGAAACCACTCTCTCCCCCATCCTGCGCTTGCACCATCCGTTACGGATCACTACCGTGTCCCCCGTGGCAACCAAATCGACTTGATTGTCCCAAAGAACCAGTCCGATTACACCAGTTGAGTCTCTTCCACATGCCGCAGCGACTCTACCCGTCCACTTGCGGCTTGAGATTAAGCGAGGAGGATATCTCCGTAGAATTTTGACTTCGAGTTTCCTAACTGGCCTATCCTCTCTAATTCTTTGAACGGGCACTGCCCTAGAATCAGTAATGCCCGAATCCCTAAGAATCACTTGTTTGAATTCCTTGCTCATGAATCATCATACAAACCGAGATTCGGCTATCAAATGTGGGGAGAGGGGTCGTTCAAA
>CAXEUQ010000079.1:0-4939 GCA_963999425.1 uncultured Candidatus Poseidoniales archaeon
CCCCATCCATTTCCCTGATGTGACTGTCGCCTCAGCACCCTCGTGAAGTAGTTCAATGGGGCTCCACATGGGGATTGCCGCTCCCGCCATGCATACCCGACATTAGATGACTTCAAAGCGGTTGCACACAACGAGGATACTGTATGGCCATAGAGTTGCCCCCGCCTCCTCTCCAGCGCGGTATAGTGAGCCACGCGGCATTTACCGAATTCGAAGTCGAGAGGGAGGCCAAGAGACTCAGAGACGCCATCAAGCAGCCATTTAGATGGAGCCTTGAGACCTGTAGGTCGATTGCACCCCTGACTCTTGAGATAAACAAGCTCAAGCAGGAGAATGACGTGTTCTTAATCGCGCACTCCTATCAGACCCCCGATATCACCTACGGGGTCGCAGATTCGGTAGCTGACAGCTATGCACTATCAAAGGAGGCAAGAGACGCCCCTCAGCAGACTATTCTGTTCTCCAGTGTCAGGTTCATGGCTGAGACGGCCAAGATTGTGAGCCCCCATAAGACAGTCCTACACCCCTCTCCCGAGGCAGGATGCTCGCTGAGTGATGCGATTACTGCCCAAGATGTCAGGAATATCAGAGCGAAGTATCCTGAGCTACCGGTGGTCTGCTACATCAACACCAGTGCCGAGGTAAAGGCGGAGTGCGATGTCTGTGTCACCAGCAGCAACTATCTCAGAATTTGCGAGAGGCTTCCAGGAGACGGCCTCATCTTCGTGCCTGACCGATTCATGGGCAAGCATCTGCAGAACCACCTTGGGGCCAAGAAGGATGTAATCATATTCGATGGTGAATGCGAGGTTCACGCCGCTTTCACTGGAGAGAAGATCCGAACATGGAGAAAGCGCGCCAGTGAGGCGGGAATGGATTTGCAGGTACTCAGCCATCCCGAGTGTGACGCCGATGTGTTGGAGGAGAGCGACTTCGTCGGTAGCAGCGAGGTGTTGATGGAAGAGGCCATCAGGCTGGCTTCGATTGGTAAGAAGGACCTGATGCTGATTACCGAGTGCGGCACCACAGACAGAGTTCTGGCTGAGTCTGAGGAGGATCTCAATCTCGTTGGGGCATGCGTGATGTGCCGTCACATGAAGACTACTCAATTGGAGGACATCCTGCAGGCGCTGCGAAATCCTTCTCCCGACCAAGTCATTGAATTGGATCCATCAGTGATTGAGCGAGCAGGACGCTGTCTCGATGAGATGTTCCGCCTGGCTGAGTAGTCATCTCTCCGATGCGGCTTGGTAGGCCCAGAGGAACAGCAGTGGTATCAGCATGACAATCGCAGACTGTAGAATCACAGAGGAATAGGGCTGGAAAGTCTCGCCTGAGTATACCTTCAGTACCGACTCTCCATCAGCGTCCACCTCTATCCATGCCACCTCCTCAAGCAGCACCTGAGGCTCCATCTGATTGACATCATCATCTCGTGTTATTGCCAGTGTCGTATTGCTTTCTATCTCATGTAAGTAGACATCATTTGTTCCAACAATATTGTCGGTAGGGTCCCAGAATGGTATCTGCAGGAAAGCTACTCTATCTTCACCAACACTTGGAGAAGAAGACTGCCATAAGGGATCGGACAACATCCTCTGTTCACCGCTTAGAATATCCACTAGAACCGTTCTATTCACAGGTCCGACATCGACCACAGCTACTAGCCACGATGATGACATGTCGATGTCGATGACTGTGGCATTTGAGTAGTTCACAGGGATTCCCGAAATCTGTTCCAGATATTCATCCTCTGCCTCAGTTGCAACAGCGTTTAACTCTACACCGATCTCGATTCCCCCACTAGTTGATGTGAGATTGACGGTTGGCGAATCAGAGGATGAATCAACCCAAGCAATCAGTGGTCCGGATGCAGCTACAATAGAGAATGAACCGTCTTGCTGACCCACTATCGGCTCACCAGTGCCCATATCCAGGAATTGCAGCGATGACTCACTCATTATGACCAGAATTGCAGTACCTGAGTCCTGGGCTATTGCAACATCGAGAATCGGACCAGCATCATCCAATGTCAATGTGGGCGTAGGCTCTGTGCCCTGTTCTCCCAGATTGTAGAACTCAATGGTCTGAGAGTCATGCAAAGCCATGTACTTGCCGGATACGATTACTGATGGGGCAATCGTCCATTCGCCGCTAATCACCTCTACCCCTTCTTGCGAAGTGACGTTCCACTGAGTTATCTTCACTTCCGAACTAATTGGGTCTTCTTCGACTGATATGAGCCAGCCCTCTGAGCCGGCAGCAGCCGTAGGCCACTCGACGCCCTCGATTGGAAAGTCTTGGTGCGTAGCATCCCACAGCAGTACACCCCCCGTCGACAATACTACCGCGGCGATGATGAAACTGGTCTGCCGACGGCTCGGCTCCCTAAGGGGACTGAGCCCCTCTTTCACACTATCAGAGACCTGACCAAACCACTTCCATGGATTGGATATCGCCCTTGCCAGTCTGCGACCGAACAGACGTTCGTCTGCAACCTTCCAGACCGGCTCGCTGGTTCTAGAGGTGATTTGTACGGCAAGTATCGCCACCACCATGCCACCGATTATGTCGACTACCCAATGAATCCCGAGGTACACTATGCTGAGCGCGGTCAGCAGGATGAAGACCATCAAGAAATTTCGATATCTGTACCACCTACCGTCGTCATCCCAGCGTTGCATGGTCAGCCAGATTGCGAATGGCAGGCCGATATGCAGGCTTGGCATTCCGTTGGTGAATGGGTCGATTCTGGTGAACCAGTTGTTTATTTCGGGAGTCAGATCGTAGGCTATAGTCTGCATCTCAGGGATGTGAGTTCCAGTTACTCCGACGTTGAAGAAGAGATAGAACGGAATCGCTAGGACATAGACCCAGAACATCGACAGAGACACCCTGTCTGCCATGTGCCGGTCATCGAAGTAAATCGGATATAGGAAGGATGCGAAAGTAGCCGTCATGAATCCCATCACGTAGAAGTGAGTCAGGGCCTCATCGAGCACCGCGTTCCGCATCGCCTGCTGGACCCAGAGCACTATGTCGCCCTCGATGGCATACACATATGGCGTCATGTCCAGTTGTGTATTAGCCATCAGAGCGCGATCCATTCCATCGAGAATATCCTTCCATAGATAGACCGAGAACACCACAATCATGTGAGCCCAGTATCGTCTGAACATGTCGATGAATCCGTCAGCACTGAGCCTAGCGTAGCTAGGCTTGAACAACGGCATCATCGCTATG
This sequence comes from uncultured Candidatus Poseidoniales archaeon, assembly GCA_963999425.1. Taxonomy (GTDB): domain Archaea; phylum Thermoplasmatota; class Poseidoniia; order Poseidoniales; family Thalassarchaeaceae; genus Thalassarchaeum. The sequence continues at coordinate 3,244 of CAXEUQ010000079.1, forward strand.
CTGAGCACTATCGCTCCCGTGACCCAAGTGATGTAGATGCCAGTTCCCGCTGCCATTCTCAATACCTTGTGGGCGGCAGATGTGCCATCAAATCGACCCTTAATCGGGAGTCGATGGTCAAGTAATCCTCACAGATGTCCCAGAGCCCTCACGCAGGGTCTCCATGACATTCTCGACTATACCGTCGAACGCTACAGCCGTATCTCCTTCAGGCTCAGCGACGATTCTGTGCACTCCGTCATCGCCACCTCGCACGATGCCCGGGTCGAAGGGAAGAGAGCCGAGGAAAGGAACTCCAAGCTCATCGGCCGCATCAGCCCCACCTCCGGACTTGAAAACATCTAGAGTCATAGACCAAGCCCCATCATCACCCGCAGTAGCAGAAATAGGAACTCCTGCCGGACCCATCACTGTGACCTCTTCACCGGGACTTGTTGTACCTCTAATCGTGTACCCACTCATGTTCTCGACGACCCCTAGCACCGGTACAGACAGAGTCTTGGCGAAACTAATCGATTTGCGACTGTCGAGCAGAGCGACCTCCTGAGGTGTCGTCACTATGACAACACCGTCGATTCCCGGCAGGTTCTGGCTGACGGTCAAGGGCTCATCGCTGGTTCCAGGGGGAAAGTCAATGATTAGCGCATCCAACTCTCCCCAAGCGACATCACCGATGAACTGCTGAATCGCTCCGAGCTTAATCGGACCTCGCCAGATGACTGGCTTGTCGGGGTCCTCAATAAGGAAAGCCATCGAGATGACCTTGAGTCCATGCGGGCCGATGGCAGGATGAATCTGCCCTTCCTCTACATTCAGGTCAGATGCCTCGATTCCGAGCATCTTTGGGATGTTGGGCCCGGTGATGTCGATGTCCATCAGACCCACACTCATGCCTTTGCGGGCGAGTGAAAGGGCTAGCCCGGTGGCGACTGTGGACTTACCCACGCCGCCCTTGCCAGAGAGTACCATGATCTTGTGCTTGATGTCCTCGTCCATCTTAGTTATTCGCAGCTTACGCTGCATCTGCTGATACGCCTGCTCCATCTGAGCTCGCTGCTCGGGAGAAGCATCCGGATCGGCTGGCGCATCCGCCTGTCCGCCGGGATGGTGGCTAATCGGAGAATCCGCCATGGTGCTACGGCATGCGAGGGCTACTTCAATTCTGTTCAGGGAGCCTTTACTACGCGTATGACGAAATTGTGGATTGGTTCATTAGTCATCGAAGTCAGGGAGTATTGATGCGATTACTGTTCGTATGCGTAGGGAACACCTGTCGCAGCCAGATGGCCCAAGCTGCTGCTAGGCATTTGGGGCACGAGGCTGAATCAGCCGGAACCCACCCGGGAGAAGCGATTGCAGAGTTTGCAATCAAGGTCACATCAGATCTTGGCATTGACATGCACGGACAGTACCCCAAATCGGTGGACGCGATAGATGCAACCGGGTTCGACCGAATTATCAGTATGGGTTGCGGAGTGGAATGTCCCGCACTGCCCATAGACGAGGATTGGGGTTTGGACGACCCAGTGGGCAGAGAGGAGGAAATCTACCGTGCGACTCTGAACCACATTCTGGAACTTATCGAGTCACTGCAATAGGAAACCGACGCTTAGAAAAGCGACTCTCTTCTCCGGAATTCCGCACGAGTGTAGTGTAGTGGTTATCACCGGGCGTTGCCAACGCCTGAACCCGGGTT
>CAXEUQ010000080.1:0-4905 GCA_963999425.1 uncultured Candidatus Poseidoniales archaeon
CTGTCGACCAGTACTACCCTTGCTCCTATCGCTTTCTCGGCCTCCTTGACGGATTTTCCGGCGAAGGAATGGTCGGGGCTCACTTCGGCTGAGATCGATATAATCGAAGGCATTGGAGGAATGACCTGGTATGCCCCGGGCACATTCATGTGAATTGATTTCAACAGTGAAGTCACTGTCACCAGTCTGCGGCTGACTGGACGGGTCAAACCTATTCTATGGACGGCTTCGACCAATGCCCTGTCTTTGAGCAGTAGGCCGGTTCTTGGAACTCCCTTGTCCTTTGCTCGCATTGAGATGGCGATGTTCAGATTGTCGTCATCCAACGCTGCGACCGCAATATCGTGGCTGTCTATTCCCAACTCGCTGAGCAGTTCCTCATCCTGCGGGTCACCGTGAATTACGTCCAGCCTCTTGCTGTTACCTACGGGTGACCCGACCAATTCGTTAGCTAGATCCAAGTCTGGTTCGATTACGATGACACTCGACCCTTTAGACAAGTAGTGATTGGAGAGTCTTGATCCGAAGTTGCTGGCTCCAAATATCGCTACCTGTGCATTTTCGGGGAAGTCCTCGTCCTTTCTGCCAACGGCTCGGGTAATCTGTGGGAACTGTTCTGTGGAGCGTGAGACGAATGCAAGAATTTGTCCTTCTTGAATAATCTCGTCACCGGTTGAGATATTGCCCTTCTCTCCGGGGTTCCTGATGGCATAGATCGAGGGGATTCCAACGAAAATCTCCCCGACTTGGCCCGTTTTTGTGCCTATCAGAGGTGAGTTATCCGTTACCTCGGAGACAGCAATCCAAGAGGTTCCTCCCATAGGGAGAATCTCGTCGATTGATGGAGCCAGAAGGCCTGCAGCAAGCTGTTCCACAATCTCGTCCGAAGCGCATACAACATGGTCAGCTCTAGACCAGTTCTCAAGAGGGCCTGCTCCCTTGGAAGGGTCGAGCAAGGTGGGGTCGCGAATCTTCGCAATAGTTGTCAGGCCACTGCTTCTGCGGTCTCCGACCTGCTCTCCGAAGACCTTCTTTGCAAATGCGCAACCTAGTAGATTTGTCTCATCATCGTTGGTTGCAAGCACTACTATCTCAGCATCGCTGATTCCAGCTCTAAGAAGTGATTCACGAGACAATGCACTACCTGTAATCAGTAAACAGTCTAAGCTCTGAGATTCAATGATTGCAGTGGGGTTAGGATCTATGAGAGCCACGCTCCTACTCTCCTGTCTTAGAGCGGCAGCGACCCCTCGGCCAATCTCCCCGGCCCCTGCGATAATTACTCGCATGCGGTGAAACCCTCGGCGGGGCGGATATAATACTGCGCCATTGGCATGCCTGAAACGGACTTAAAGGCCGTATTGGGAGTTTACTCGTCGGAATCGACGGACTCTCCCTTGATTCTGCTGACTGAGGCTTCTCTGTGCCTGTCTGATTGCCTAGTTGTACGTCTGTAGGCCTGTTTTGCGGCGGGAGTCATGCCCGAAGGTAGCCATTTAGACTGGGCTTTGTTCCAAGCAAGAGCCAAGCCGGGTAAGACGGCTATGAGGGTGAATGGCGTGAATAAGGACAGAACTAGACACACGGTCAAAGCCGCGCGATAAACCGTGGACATCACATATGGGCGCAATCTGTTTGATTCGAGTAGTTCTGCTCCCTGCCAGCAAGCCAAAAGAGCGTGTCCCAGACACGAGCATAGGGCGATAACTAAGGCGAGTGTCAAACTCATTGCATTGACACCAGAATAGTCGGAATACGCCAATTCCTCATCGAAAAGTCGGAATATCAGCACACATGCCTGCATCGAGCCTATACCCAATCCCAATGCCCATCCAAATGGGGGAGAGGCTCGCAATGAGGCGGTTCTTGAGCGAGATAGGAGAAATAAAACGAATGCGGATTCAGCCGCAGCGATCAGAATAGCGACTGTGAAGGCCCCGAAGATATTGAGGTATGACAGAATGACTGAAGATAGTATCATTCTGTCTACGAACACTGCTAGTAACATACCTACTACTATACCGTAGATTAGGTGCTTCACAGCCCCAGCCAGGTCGTAAAATCCTGTCATTCTCGAAATAGTGCCCTTCCAACCGCCATAGATGCCCATCAGGCCTATTGCGAAGGCGACTTGTGTCTGCCACAACTCGACTGCCACGATTGGCCATGGCACCTCGGCTTTGAGCCCCACGCCTCAGATAATGTTCAAACCACACAATCAGGACCCGTGAGCATGGCGCTGGATGGGCTAAAGCGACGCATAATGGGTTCCGTCGGCCTACTAAGGGGTAAACGCAAGGTAGATGAGGAGACTGCTAAGGAACTCAGCAGAGCTCTACGCAAGGCCCTATTGGAGGCTGATTTCAACGTTAGACAGACGAAAGAGCTGACTGAAAGAATAGAAAGACGGCTTCTCGAAGAAGAACCTCGACCAGGTGTCAAACTTGAGACACATGCAATGAATCTGGTCTACCTTGAACTGGTCAGGCTACGTGGTAATCCTCGCGAGATAATGCCTCACAACCAGACCATCCTGATGGTCGGTCTGTACGGACAGGGTAAAACCACCACCACAGCGAAGCTTGCTGACTGGTGGAGACGTCGACACGGGGTCAAAGTGGCGGTAATTGAGGCCGATGTGCATCGACCTGGAGCCTTTGAGCAGCTCAAGCAATTACTTGAAGATACGAATGTAGACGTTTACGGTGAGCCTGACCAGAGCGATGCTGCTACGATTGTAAGAAACGGCATCAAGAAGGTTGGAAATGCAGAGGTAGTGATTATCGACACAGCCGGGCGAGACAGTCTGGACGAGGAGTTGAGAGACGAACTGACTGAAATTGCAGACATCGCCAACGCTACTGAAAGATTCCTAGTAATTGATGCTCAGGTAGGACAGGCAGCTGGCCCTGTAGCAGAGAGTTTTCACCAACTCGTCGGTGTTACTGGTACAGTAGTTACCAAACTCGATGGAACTGCTCGTGGTGGTGGAGCTCTCAGCGCGGTATCGGCCACTGGGGCACCGATAGTATTCATCGGAGAAGGCGAGAAAATCCAAGATCTTGAGAAATTCGAATCTGATAGATTCATCTCAAGACTACTGGGACTTGGCGATATCAAGGGTCTTATCGATCTAGCTCCTGGTGATTTGGACCAAGAAGAGGCGAATCGGCTCGCTCAGCGACTGATGTCAGGCCGTTTCACTCTGACTGACATGTACAGCCAGATGGAAATGATGAGTAAAATTGGTAGCGTCGAGAAGATGCTCTCTCATCTGCCTGATGCAATGTTCGGTGGGATGGGTAGTATGAGTACTGCTCAGAAGCGGCAGATGCAAGGTAATCTCGAGAAGTATAGAGTAATCATGGACTCGATGACTCAAGAGGAAAAGGATGCTCCTATCCTCCTAAAATCAAGTAGAATCAGAAGGATAGCAAGAGGTTCTGGCGTCGAGGAGAAAGATGTCAAGGAGTTACTGGCGCAATGGAATCGGAGTCGCAAGATGATGCGTGGTATGAAGGGAGACAGAAGTTTCCGACGAAAGATGAAGTCGATGATGGATGTAGATGAAATGGATCTCGACCTGGGGTGAGCACCTGGGCCGAAGGTTTGCGATAATCGGACACGATGTGCCTTGCAAGGGAGACTTCTCGCTCAATGACCTAGCAGGCGGTGCCGGTCGTCTAGATGTCCTATTGAGGGCAGTCAACACGGCACTCTTCGTCTCACATGGAATCAGAGAGGATACGCAGATAATCCTGCATCTAGGGGGTAGCGGTTCACGACGCATTAGATTCGACGGAGGTAAACTCAGAGGAGTCCATCCCGATGAGAGGTCAATAGCAGGTCATGTACGAGCTGTGGTCAGGAGTCCTATACCACCCATCGGAGTCTGGAGTGAGCATTCAAGCGGAATCTGCCATTCGGGTGGTGGTCTCGCTCAGACACTGGATGAATGGATGCAAGAAGGCTGTCAGATTCTGGTGATGGATGCAGAGGGGAGCCCTCTCCGAGAGGGTATTGAACAGACCGAATGCTTCGTTCTCTCTGACCACAAGCCATTCAATGAAGATGAGATGAGCCTGCTTAGTAGATTCGGCAAGGTCTCAATCGGCTCACAGTGGCTACAGGGGCATGCCTGCATAGCAATCGTCCATCATATCCTCGACGGCATCTAGAACAGCCATTCAGGCAAGCCCGAGGGCGCGGCTTTGGTTGCCGCTGCCATCAACTCCTCACTCAGCCCCAAAGGATGGTTGATTGGCCATGATGAAAGAGGAGTCACGGCAACTGATCCAGAATTGACCGCATTGCAGTCTGTACCGGGGATGTTTTCGTCCTCGATGGTAGCAGCTCCTACTTCGAAAGCGACTCCGAAATGCTCGGTATCGCTCATATCAATGGCATTGTGATACCACCGTGAGCCCAAGGAGACTGTTTGTATGGTACCATCCCATGACTTCGGGGAATTGACATTTAGAATCATGTCTCCGTTGGCAAAGGCGGAGAGTGCGAGTTTGGACGAATCCGAGCCTTCTGGCTTCCTCTCACTGCCCTGAGGTCTTCCTTGATTTGTGGGCTCGCGAGGGAGCTTGGCGATGCAGGCATCAATGAGTGAAATCAAAGCAGGGAGGGAATCATCGAAGTTGGAATGCTCGTAGGTTGCGAGGCTCAGTGCAATGGAGGGCATGCCGTAGAGCGAGGCTTCTCTCGCAGCAGATACAGTGCCCGAATGCATCACATCGACCGATAGGTTAGGGCCCTGATTGATGCCCGAAACACACAATGTAGGGCTAATCTCGGGAGCCCATGTGGTCAGTCCCCCATCCATCGCTACAATGGCGCAGTCGCACGGTGTGCCGTCTAAGGAGAAGATTCTCAGAGGTGGTCCGTCCGGCTCCATGA
>CAXEUQ010000081.1:0-4899 GCA_963999425.1 uncultured Candidatus Poseidoniales archaeon
TGTTGGAGAACAAAGTAGAAGATGTTCTCCATTCAAAATTCTAGGTATTGCAATTTTCTGAGGATCTGTGAAATCGGGAAATTTTTCCTGGAACCAGTTCCTAACAGGGGGAGAGAGACTTTCGAGGAGTTCCTCGGTCTCCATACTATCCTGTATGTACTGAATTTCTGGCATTTTCACCTACCGTACGGCAGTCAGGGCTTCGATTGCATAAATGAATGCTTCTGACCATAGTATGCATTCGGAATCAGAACCAATGCAATTCCTACAACGCTCGCATTCCAAACGATATGTGACAATCCACATGGATGACTGCTCACTTAGGATGGCTTGAAAGTCTCCACTCGGACTCGATGCCTCATGAGCGAGAGGAGAATCGACAGGCTGACCTCTCTACTGAGGAGGAGAGGAGTGGTGCTTCCTTCCTTCGAGATTTACGGAGGTGTGTCTGGTCTAGTCGACTACGGTCCAGTGGGAGCTAGAATCAAGCGCAAGCTCGTTGATTCTTGGATTGACCATTGGACCAGTCATGGAGATATTGTGGAAGTCGACTCTCCAACACTCACTCCAGAGGTGGTTTTGGTTGCCAGTGGACATGTTGGCGAATTCAATGACCTGATGGTTTCATGCGGAAGTTGTGATTCGGCATTCAGGGCCGACCATCTGCTCGAAGTGGTGCACGATAATCCTGATTCACTTGATGATGATGAGGTCTCTGCTTTGCTATCCAAAGGAATTGTCTGTCCTGCCTGTTCGGAGTCCAAATGGTCAGAAGTAGGGTCGATGAATCTGATGTTCTCAACGAGAATTGGGGCAATGAACAAAGGTCGTGCAGCCTATATGAGGCCCGAAACGGCTCAGGGCATGTTCATGCTTTATCCCGCTCTTTTCCGGCATTTCAAGCAGAAGCTCCCATTCGGAGCCGTGCAGACTGGGAAGGGATATCGAAACGAGATTAGTCCACGCCAGGGCATGATTAGGCTGAGAGAGTTCGACATGGCTGAATTGGAGTATTTCATCGACCCCGAGGCGCCTCCTTGCCCCGATCTTTCAACATGGACTGACCTCGTATGTATGGTCCCTGACCCGGAAGGAGATTATGCCGGAGAGATTCAAATGACTTATGCAGATGCACTATCGAAGGGGATAATCAGACACCCCACCGTGGCTTGGTTCCTCGCTAGGACCATGGATTTCTTGACTGGTGTCGGTATTGATTCCTCAAAGGTCCGGTTCCGTCAGCACTCGGGAACCGAGATGGCACATTATGCAGAGGATTGTTGGGATTGTGAGTTGCTAGGAGAGCATGGTTGGGTAGAATGTGTAGGAATAGCGAATCGGACCTGTCATGATTTACAGTCACATGAGGACGCTAGTGGTAGCAAACTTCTGCGCGCTTGGAGGAATTTCGATGAGCCTCGAAACGAAATCAGAGATGTTCTCTCTCCGGTATCTGCAATAATCGGCCCTGTATTCAAGGACCGTGCAGGAGAGGTCGTCGAGGCTCTTTCACTACTCACTGACCTGCCCGAGGCGTTGCCTTTTGATCTACAACTATCGGACGGGTCATCAGTCGAAATCACCCCCGATATGGTGGAAAGGAGGACTGATGAGGTGACCTTGCATGGAGAGTGGTACACTCCTCATGTCATAGAGCCGGCCTTCGGTATCGACAGGATCGTCTGGCATGTTCTAGATCACGCCTTTACAGAGACTGAGAAGGAAGGGGAACCTTACTCCATCATGAGTTTAAACTCCAAGGTAGCACCGTACGATGTCGCTGTACTTCCTCTTTTCGACAAACCCGGGATGATGGCGATGGCAAGGGATGTTATTTCTCTAGTGAATTCCATTCCCGGCCGCAAGGGAGAGATGGATTCTTCCAAGTCGATAGGCAGGCGATACGCTCGAGTGGATGAAATTGGAGTCCCATGGGCAGTCACCATCGACCACGACTCGATAGAAGACGGGACGGTGACAATCAGACGAAGAGACGATCAGAAGCAGGTCAGATGCACTGTCGACGATCTTGTAGCAACCCTTTCCAAGAGTGATTTGAGCATACTGTTCTGACGCGATTCTTATGGAGTCTCGCTGCCACATTACAACATGGTCCAGCGGGCTGTCGATGATTGGACCGAAAGGTACCGCCCTGACTCGCTGGACCTAATGGAAGGCAACGAGACTCAAATGAGGAAAATCAGACAGTGGTTAGACCGCTGGACTGACGGCTCCCCTCCCAAGCGTGGTCTGTTGCTCTCTGGTCCACCTGGTGTGGGTAAGACCACCTTGGCTCGAGCTATTGCCAATGAGAGAGGTTGGACGGTCATCGAACTCAACGCATCTGTTGACCGAAATGCGGCTTCTATCAGAAGTGCAGCCACACAAAGCTCCCAGCACATTTCGCTGGACAATTTCGCCAGCGGTGCAGGACCGGAGTCGAAGACGCTGATACTGCTTGATGAAGTAGATCATCTGAGTGGTGGCTTTGCCAGAGTTTCTGATGACAGGATAGAGTCCTCAATGCAAGTTTCTGAGGAAGCAGTAGTGCTCAGAGGAGATACTGGTGGTAAAGCCGAATTGCTCAATCTGCTGGATCATACACAGCAGCCAGTAATCATGACCTGCAACGACCCCATGCGACTTTGGGGTAAGAACCGAGGCTGGAAGAGGAATAAGGACAGGGTGTTGTCTAAGGCGGAATTAGTCGGTTTCAACCGAGTTGGCAAGGTCCACCTTAGGAGAGTAGCGCATAGGATTCTCGACTCCGAAGGCATTAGCATCGACCCGGGCGCACTGGAAGCACTGATTGAGGATAATCCTGGAGATCTGAGGGCACTGGTCAGAGACCTGCAGGCAATCTGCACTCTCGAGGACAGTCATATCGGCCTTGAAACGGTTTCTTCGTTATCTGAGGTCTCCATCAGAGATTCGCAGATTGACGTTTTCAAGGCGATGCGAGAAGTGTACAAATCCGGCTCTGGTAAACAAGCAGGGCTAGTTCTGATGTCTTCTGACAAAGACCCCGACGATATGCTTGCATGGTTCGCTTGGAACAATCAGACGGTATTCGACTCCGATACCCTCGCAAGAATCAGCGATGCTATGTGTATGGCGGACAGAGCGTTGGCAACGAAATTCGTCAACCGGGCTTTCCGCTCATGGTATTGGGGCTCTGTCCTCACTTCCCAGGCAGCCGTCTCATATCGTGCCAGAGATCCTGATTCAGACCCTTATATCGGCTATCCAGACTTCCTGCGGAGAGGGTCTGAGTCATGGCGTACTGGTACCGTTGTAGGTCATCTCTCAGAGGATTTAGGTACCAGCAAGGCTTCTGTGCGCGAGGATCTATGGCCGGGTCTTTTAGCAATCCATGAGCAGTCATTGGGAGCCGATCCAGAAGACTTCACAGTTGCCAAGCACCTCGGATTCGAGGTATCCGGGCATCTGGCTCTTCATGGGATACCTCGCAATAGAAAGTTAGCAAGCAGACTGATAGAGATGTATGAATCCGACCAAGAAGAAGAGTTAGATGAGGAAATTAGAACCTTTGAAGAATCACAACCCCCATCGGATGATGATAGTGAGGGGACTCAGTTCTCTTTGGATTCTTTCTAATCAATCGGTACCCGACCAAGTCCTCGGATGAAGCAGGACTAGGACTGTCAGCAACTCTAGCCTACCTAGCCACATCAGCAATGTAGCGATTAGCATCGATGGCTCGCTCAGAGCCGCCCATGTCGCAGTAGGTCCGAATGCTCCCAATGCGGGTCCGGTGTTACCTAGCAGTGATACGGAAATTGAGAGGACGTCGGTCATTGTCAGCGAAGGTTCCAGCAACGAAATAGCCAGCATGGACGCGGTCACAAGGACCATCCAAGAGCTAATCATTCCAAGTACTATCCAGACCTTCCTCTCTTCAATCACCTGATCATTGAATCTGATTGCCACCACTTGTCGAGGTTGGATTATCTTGACAATCTCTCTCTTCGCCAATTCGAAGGCTATTCTAATCCTGAGTACCTTCAGGCCGCCCCCGGTCGAACCAGCCGAGGCTCCAACTACCATTAGTAAAAGCAGAACGAACTGGCTGAACACCGGCCATGTAGCGAAATCGGCAGATGAGTAACCAGTGCTGGAGATTGATATGGCTTGGAACAATGAGTGCCTCAGGGACTCGAGTGCCCCCAAATCACCCGGACTAGAGCGATAGAGATTGATGGCCATTGCCAACCATGCCACCACAAGGATAAGCAGATAGGTTCGGAGTTCCTCATCCTTCCACGCCTCACCTGAACGTCCTGCGAGCATAAGATGAAGCAGGCTGAAGTTGATACAAGTGAGCAGCATGAAAACCATGATGATGCTCTCGACTCTGGCGGATTCAAAAGCCATTATTCCGCTGTCTGAGGTACCGAAACCACCTGATGGAAGCGTTGTCAAAGCGTAATTGGCGGCATCGAACATTCCGATTCCACCTACAAAGTATAGCAGTCCGAACTCGAGGAAAGTAAGGAACACGTAGATGAGCCATAGACGTCGGGCTGTCCACTGCAGAGTAGGTCCTAATCGGGACATAGTAGGACCGGTCAGTTCGGCTCGTGCCAGAGACATCCCCCCGCCTAGCACTCTCGAAAGAATAAGCAGGCCGAGCATAATGACTCCCATTCCGCCAAGCCACTGTGAAACAGAACGCCATACGAGGATACTTCTGTTCTGGCTCCCGATACAGTCGTCTGCAAGTACCATTTCTGCACACACCGGACTCGTCGAGATGTCAATCACAGTGGCCCCAGTGGTAGTGAAACCTGACATGGACTCAAACCAAGAGTGCAGTAGCCCACCTAGGACCCCCCAGGTATCTGTATCACCTGCAAAAAATTCGTTAGGACCATAGAA
>CAXEUQ010000082.1:0-4862 GCA_963999425.1 uncultured Candidatus Poseidoniales archaeon
AGCTGGATGATTTTGGCTCCGGCGAACAATTGCATGATGATTGAACCCGTAACGATTGGCCCAATCCCCAGATGCATAATCGAACCGGATGCTCCAGCCATGATTGCACGGAATGAGGAGAAGATGTCGAGTGTGTCGTCGGACAGCCCCCAGATCATGACGTTGGTCATCATGAAGTAGATGATGAGGACCAGAGTGGTGGTCCACAACTTCTGGTTGAATCTGACGTGGCCCTCTGGCTTGGTGATGCTCGGGTAGACATCCACAAGCCTTGACAGGCCATAGAGTCGACTCGATTCGTTCCCCGAGTAGAGTAGACAAGCGAGTGCCATGGCAGTACCGAGACCCAGAAGAGCGACACCGACTAGAAGGAAGCCGACTGCGGCCTTGTCGACCCATCCCCAGTAGGCTAGTGCTAGGACGAAAACAAGCCAGATTGTTCCCTTCAGCATCTTGCCAATGTAGGGAATCTCCCTGATATTCTCAGGCAAGTCGGTCATGGTGGCCCACATTACGTAAGCCACGTACGGGAAGGAGACAAGGAACATCTTGAGGGCACGGGTCTGCTCATCGGCAGCCCCGTCCAAGAGGTCGTCTCTCAGCCAGTAGAATAGGGCACCCCAGTAAATTGTGGCCATTATTGTCAGACCAAGCCCGCTCGGCCGACGCTCAACCATTCAGATCACTCCTCTTCCCACTCGCCCCAGTCATCGTCGTCGCCGTCTTCCACGGTGACTGACCCGCCTGCGGCTTCGATCTTCTCGATTGCTCGCGCACTAGCCTCTGGCACTGTGACGTGTAGGGCGCGCTTGACACTGCCCTTGCCGAGTAGCTTATCGTAACCCAATTCCCCGAGATTGATTGAATCTCCCTCGGCCAACTTTGCCGTCTCCTCGAGATTTATTGTCACATTGACATTTCTCAAACTCGGGTGGCGGTTGAATCCGTACATCCCCCAGTGTCTTGGCATATACTTGAGTCGGGTCATCAGCCTGTGCTTGTTGATACCGGCGTTACCGCGGCCGCCTCTCTTACCAGCACCACGGCCAGCCTTCTTGCCTCGGCCGTGATAGCGGCTTCGACCCCGGAATTTGTTTGTTCTCGATACCATGGAATCCCTCACATCATCCTTCCAGCAAGTTCGGTGATTGCTTCGCCTCTGAAGCCAAGAGCGCCACCGACCGTGAAACTGCGCTTGATTCCGCCCCAGCCCTTGGGACCTCTTGGCGGATGGAGTCTGAACACCGGCTTCATGCCGTCTATATCGCCGGTTCCGGCCTCGCCCGAGGCTATCGCCTTCGATACGGCCTTGATAGTAGAGTAGTCGCTGCCAGTCTTGACCGATGCGTCGGTCACAGGCTTGTCGCCGACCAAGCGGCCGCGCTCGGAAATCAGTGTGGCAATAGTGTCTGCATCGACCTCTCCCCATGTGATGTAGTCCTTGGCCTTGTGCAGCATTCCTACGTATGCAGGCGTGTCTGGAATCAGAACAGCATGGTTGACCCTAGTCAGATTGAGCATTGACATGGTGTCTCTGATCTTCGGCTTGACGCCGCGATCGCTGCGTACTCTAATCACTAGGAAAGCCATCAGATGTTCCTCCCTTCTGTGATGTTGAGCCTATGCCTGTCAGCATCGGTGATCCTAGTTCGGTTGAGTTCGACGAGTGCGTTGAATGTAGCTCTGGCGAAGTTGATGGTAGTGCGAGTCTGTCCGGCTGAGCGCGACCAGACATCGGTGATTCCGGCTAGAGACAGGACTCTGCGGCCGTAGTCTCCGATAACCAACCCCTTACCTGCAGGAGCGGGCATGAGAGTGACTCTGGTCGAGCCTGAGCGGCCTGTGACCTTGAACGGAATGCTGTTTCCTGGTCCCTCTGAGGATTCCCACGAGCCGTTTCCTCGCATGACTGGGATCAAGTTGAGTTTGGCCTTGTCGATGGCCTTGCGGATTGTGCTTGCGACCTCCTTGCCCTTGCACACTGAGAGTCCGACGTAGCCATCCGAGTTCCCGACTACACACAGAACGTTGAATCGGACTCTTCGGCCCGAGTCGGTCATCCTCTGAATCATGTTGACCGAGAGTACATCATCAGTCAGGTCCGGCAGCAGGGCATCGACTATCTCGACCTCTCTGATTGGTAGGCCAGATGCAATCGCCTGCTCGTAGGTGTGGATCTGGCCATTCATAACCATGCGACCGAGTCTGGTCCTAGGCTGCCATGCTCTGAGTCCTGCTAGTGGATCGGGGCCGCGGCGGCGTGTCTCTGGCTGCTCTTCTGGCGGAGCGAGTGCCATGGCCAGACCGGGGGCTAGGACCTCTGGGACATCCGGAGTCTCTTCGGTCTGCTCTGCTTGCTCTTCGCTCATCCTGATGCCTCCTCTATCGCATTCTTCGCTGCCTCTACTGCTGCAGCGAGCGAGTCGTCGATGTGTGCTCCGTTGACTCTGTCATCGGAAGGTAGAACGCCCTCGCCATGAGGGACATCAAGTCCTGAATCGACCATGCCCTTGAGCGCGGCGAAGATTCGGTTTCCTGGCGATGATGCGGCCAGCCCGATGTCGAGGATTGCGCTGTCGTGACCGGCAGACAGGGCCGACTTGCCCAGTGCGTAGCCGGCCACATAGCAGGCAGGGACAGACTTGGTCGATGCGCCCGCGGGCCAGCCGTATGCAGCTAGGTTGCTACCGCTGACAGAAGCGATGATTCTGTCACCTTCGGGGTCGAATTCAGCCAGTTGGCATTGCACTTGGGTGTTTGAGACTCTGACGATTGCCCTTGGGGCTCCGCCCCTGAGCATCCTGAGTCGTCTCCTGTAGTCCGTCTTGCCGTTGCGTCTCCGCTTGAATCGGAGCCTCTGACTCTTACCGTGTGCCATCACTCATCGCCTCCTAGGGTGATTCCATCGAGTTCAATGTTCGAGCGCATGTGGGCAATCGAACGGTATGATCCTCCCTTCGCCTTGCGGTAGTAGTGACGGTACTGAGAAGGAGTTAGTTGTTCGCTGGAGCGGAGTTCCTTGAGTTCCCTTCTCTGAGCTCTAATCAGGCTCATCCAGCGGCGCTTCTTTGGGTTCCTTGAGTTGGCACTGCCCTTGCGCGAGCCTTGGCCCTTGCGGCGACCCTTGGCTCTCTGGGCGTCTGCCTTCCTCGCTCTCGCGCGGCTAGTGCCCTTGATTGGTTTGGCTTTGATTAGGCCCTCTTCAATCAACTCGCGGATGTCGTCCTTCTGGACGGCACTTGAAATCTCATCGAGGTAATCGGGATGGATCCAGACTCTGTGGACTCCGACTGTCCTGCCCTCTTTCTGAGAGAGAATCTGAGCAGCCATCCTGCGCTGGTTGGTAATCATCATTGCATATCTCCCCTGCGCTCAAAGCGCCTTCTGTTGAGTACCCTCAGGCCGAGGTCGTCGGCCCTGTCGTGAATCTGTGCTCTCTTCCTGTTGCCTACTCTAGCGCCAATGCGAACTGCCTGTCGCTCAGGATCGATGCCATCGAGATCGGCTGGTTTGTACACCATTACTTCCTCAAACCCTGATGGGTGTAGACCTCTGACGGATGCTATCTTGCGGTATCCGACTCTAGCCATAGGTGATCTGTACTTTTTGTTCACTCTCTGGCTAGATTGCATTCCCTTTGGCTTCCTCCAGCCTGTCTTAGACAGGCGCTTATACCTGAACCACTCCTGCCTTCTGAAGGCCGGCTGCTTCTTCTTCTGCGAGTTCAGAACAGCGATATCGGCTGTTGTGGAGTCGTCAAGTACGGGTTTCTGGCGAGCGACGTGGAAGTCATCCCATTCATCATCGAAGAAGTCATCATCCGAGTCGTCCTCAAAGTCGTCCTCAAAGTCGTCCTCGGCTTCCTCTGCGAATTCTTCGGCAGGGGAATCATTCTCGTCCAACCTTGCGATGAGTTCGGCCTTCTTGCCCGATACTGGGAGCTCGCGCTCGCGGAGCAGATCCTTCAACTCGGCGACGGTAAGTGATTCGTATTCCTCAGCCATGTCTTCACGCTCCCTTAGATACGATGTATATCCCGTCCTGGAACACCCTTCTGTCTCGCTTCTTGATTTTGCATGCCCTCTCAATGTTGGCTGCAGTCTGTCCGACCTTCTCCCTGTCAGCACCCTTGACTAGGACATCTGTCTTGTTCTCGACTCTGACTTCGACCTCTCCGGGTGTCCAAGGCAGTTTGGCGACCCTTGGGACCTTCTCTCCGAATAGATTCGTGATTGTGAAACTCTGGCCCTCAACCTTGAGGCTCATCGGGAAGTGGCTGAACACCGCCTTGAGTCTGTATTCAAAGCCCTCATCCACGCCTCTCACCATGTTTCGCAGATGAGCCGCCCATGTGCCTGCAATCGCCTTGTCAGCGCGGCGAGGCAGATTGCAGAAGACCTCGATGGTAGAGTCGGCCTGTCTAATCTCGACGCTGTGGTGGCGGAACTCCCTAGAGAGCGACTGGCCGTCCTTGACTAGGGTCACAGTATTTCCATTCATGCTCGCGCCTACGCCATCGGGTAGGTCGATTAGATGCGAGATATGGTCAAGCTTCGGCATTCTCTCTCCTCCTAGAATATGTATGCGAGAAGTCGTCCACCGACTCTCTCCTTCTTCGCGTCGTAGTGGTTCATGACGCCTTGATTTGTGGTTAGAATCAGCAGACCTAGGTCTCTGGCTGGAAGGTATCTTGACTCCCACTTCTCGTAGTCGGAGCGCTTCACTGAGTGCCTTGGCTTGATGACACCGCAGTGATTGATTGCACCAATCAACTCGATTCTGAAAGAGCCGCCTCGTCCGTTCTCGATTCTCTGATATTCACCGATGTAGTTCGAGGCCTGCATGATGTCGAGCATGTTGCC
>CAXEUQ010000083.1:0-4816 GCA_963999425.1 uncultured Candidatus Poseidoniales archaeon
CCTCGAAGAACTAGTCTCCTTAGTGAACGCCAACGGCTCTGAAAAGATTGAGATCGACTCTCTCGAATGGACTCACAAGAAGAGAGTCGCTAAGGTCAAGCAGCACCGCTCTGAGAAGACCTACACAATCCGCTTCAAGACCAGCGAGACCTGTGATGAACAGGAAGCAATCGCAGCCATCGAAGGACTGTCAGGAACCGTCCTCGAGCAAGAGACTCCCAAGAGGGTATCTCACCGCAGGGCGGCCAAGACCCGCAAGAGGAAGATTGTCTCGGTTGACAGTGTCAGCGTTGAGGGCGATGAGATTGAAATCACGCTGAGATGCGAGGCTGGAACTTACATCAAGGAACTTGTGCACTCCGATGAGGGGAGGACCGTGCCTTCAGTCAGCAGCGTACTGGGCTGCGAGTGCGAGGTGCTGTGGCTCGATGTGGTGGAAATCCATGACTAGAGTCCCCGAAACCTCATCCGAGGCCTTAAGAAGAATCGGCAGGTCGAACGCTCCCGCGACCTACGGTCGTATGGTGATTTAATGGCCAAGAGAGCACACGGTCCTCGTCAGGGTACACGCAGTATCCTGAAGAAGAGCAAGACCGAGCGAAGCAGGGTTTTCATCAACCGAGTAATGCATTCCTATTCAGAGGGCGACAGTGTTGCGATAGTGCTTGATGGAGCCCAGCAGAAGGGCATGCCTCACCGCCGCTTCCAAGGCAAGACCGGAGTCATCACCGGCACTCAGGGAAGGGCATACGTAGTCGCGGTTTCCGACGGTAATGCGAACAAGACCGTCGTAGCAAGACCAGAGCACCTCAGGCCTATGGAGTGAGAATCATGTCAGAGAAGGAGTACACAGACTTCGCTACGGTGAGGGACCTACTCATCCAGACCAACGAGCGCCGAGGTGAACTATCGTACGAGCAGACCATGGCTCTGCAGCACGCCGAGTGGGCTGCTAGCGAGAACCGCGGCGGCATCAAGACTAATCCCAAGATTTTCGCAGCTCTGAGGGATGAACTGACTCAGAACGAGAAACTCGCCGGGCACCCTGAGATCTGCGCCAAGTTGGCCGAACTCTGTCCAATGGAGGTTCCAGATGTGAGAGTGGTAATAGCTAGCAAGCGAATTGCCATGGACACACCAGAGATTGAGGAGATAATCACCCTCATTCGCCAACATGTCCTGTGAGGACGTTTCTATCTGATTTAACTAACGATTTCATTCAAGTGAGGGAACCGCTCTGGGAGTGCGAGGAATATGCAGTTTGATGGACCAAACGAGCCCGACGAGGAGCCGATTCCTCCGTTTCAGTCCGAGACTCATATCAGAGTCCTCGACCTGCAGGACAGACGTCCGATAGGGCATGAGATGACAGCATTGACTCGTCCTGGCCTGTTCCTCGTTCGAGCCAGAGTAAACGAAGTCGATGGCATCGATGTCGGCTCTACCATAGAGAAAGAGTCTGCCAGTATTGGCACTCTAAGCGAGCTCAGATTGAAGGACATCCCTGAGAATGCCAACTCCGAACTATTGGATGCAATCTCAGAGGCGATTTCTGAGGATTCGCACATACACATTCAGTTCTACAACAGTGCTGGGCCGATGACCCGAAAGTTCCACTCATTCCAATTACTACCTGGAATTGGAAACGCGAAAGCAATTCAGATGGTGGACCTCAGGGGTTCTGGATGGCACGAATTCTCCTCCGTCGATGAGGCCTGCGCGATTGACTCGGTCAGACTCCTCGCTGAGCGCTATCTCAAGGAGATGGAGGATGAGGCACAGACTCCTCGGTTGCTCGACCTCCTAGTCCGCGCCGATCTCTAATCGGGGTGCTCGGATGGACGACTTAGATATCAGACTCCTTGTCGACCTTCTGAGAGACAGAATCACCCCTGACAAGGGACTCGGTCAGCATTTCCTGCTTGACGAATCGGTCGTGGACAGATCGATAGAACTCGCCAACTCCCCTCAACCTCTTGCAGATTCCAGAGTGATTGAGATTGGTCCAGGTGCAGGCTCCCTGACCCTTGGTCTACTCAGGGCCGGAGCCTCAGTATCCGCTTTTGAGGTCGATGAAGAGGCCATTGCACATCTAGCTAGGGTGTTCAATGGGGCAGATGGAAGACTGGACGTGGTCAATCAGGACGCCTTGCTGTCTGATTGGCCACAAGACGCATCTCATGTAGTTGCGAATATCCCTTATCAGATCTCCAGCCCTCTACTGGAGAGGATTCAGAAGCACCATTCCCAGCATCCCTTGACTTCTGTAGTCCTACTTCTACAAGATGAGTTCGCCGAGAGGATGAAGATTAATCGAAATGATACCGCATCAGGCCCTCTGTCACTCTCGTTATGGCTTGATTTCGATGTCGAACTCGATGCCAAGGTGCCACCACACTGCTTCAGCCCAGCACCTAGAGTCAGTTCTCGACTGGTCAGACTAAATCCATCTACAAGAGAACTCGACATCAATCGCAGGATGTTCCGCACAATCACAAGTCACTGCTTCTCAAACAAGCGACGCAAGATGAAGACTCTACTTTCCCAGACACCACGACGCCTGTCTCGGAATAAGGGCTGGCACAAGAGTCGTTGGAGAGATTCAGTCAATTCAGTAATCGGGTCTCCGCCAGACGGGATTTCAGATGATTGGCACAACCTCCGACCAGAGAACCTGAAAATCTCAGATTGGGTACTTTTGACGAAGTCAATTTCGTCATTTAATGCGAATTAGAGAGGGTTTTGACAGCGCCTTGATAGAGGGCCCCCGGCTCCGCTGGTCAGGGGCAGCGGGCCGCAGGAGACCCAAGCTCAGGACACATTATGGCAAAGAAGGACACCTATCTGGCACTCCTGAGAAGGGGTATCGATGAGAACACGGCTCAGTTGCTATCCAACAGCGGAGTCAAGGTTGGTGACATCAAGAAACTCGATGTAGAGAAACTCTCGAACAACTACGGTCTGAAGAAGGAAGTCGCCGAGTCTGTTCTAGATGCAGTCAAATCAGGACCAAGAGACTCTAGCAAACAGAGATTCCTCGCTGACGTCCTCGCTGACAGGACGAAGAAGAAGATTGACACCATCGAGGAGAGGAGATTCAGGCGCGAGCAGAAGGATTTACACGCGGAACTGCTCGAGAAGAAGGAGCAACTCAGAATCGCCCGTGTCGAGGACTTCAGGAACAAGAAATTGGTGATGAACAGGCTCGGCAAGACCATTGAACTCATCGTCAAACTGGAGAACTCGTTCGACGACGAGTCCAAGGACGAGCAACGCTCCAAATTGCGAGACCAGTTGGAGACCAGAGGACTCGAGGCTGCAAGGGACCATGAGATGCTGGAGTTGGTCGGAACACCACAGGACATCGTAGACTTCCGCAGGAAGATTGCACCCAAGATTTGCATGCACGCATGCCCTTCCTGCGGTGAGGAAATCGACCCAATTCAAGGAAATGTGATGGATGACATGTCCGACTTCTCACTAATTTGCTGGGAGTGCGAGGAGGAGTTCAGAGCCCCGATGGCACAGTTGGTGGAAGACAGGCTGAATAACGGCTCGAGATTAAAGATCGACCCCAAGAAAAAGCCGAGACTTACTGTGAAGAGACCTCCGAGGAAGAAGGACTCAACTTCGATTGCAGACCAGATAATCAAGGATCTTGAATCGACCGGCGCGAGCGCTGAGGAACTTGAGGCTGCAGTCGAGTCGAGCAAACTCTCCGGTGTGCTGATGAGCATAGACGACTGGATTGACCAGACCATCGCAGCGAAGGGCTACATTCAGGCTCAGGAGCACCGAGAGGAATTCATCATCGCGACCGGAGCGGGAGCGACCAAGTTCAACAAGTGGATGAAGAAGGCCGGACTGGTATTCAACAAGCAGACTGGAAGATGGACCCGCTGGGAAGATCGCTGAGGCGGTTCGATGAGTGAGGAGACACCGGTTATCCGGTTCTTCAGAGGCTCCAAGCCCCTCGGTGTGGCTACAGTCACTCCCGATGCTCCAATATTGGAGATGGCCGAAATCGCAGGAGTCAAGATACCGACGAACTGCACCTCCGGTACTTGTGGCACATGCCTAGTCACACTGCGTGAGGGCGAGGTCGACCTCCCAGAGGACCTGCCTCCCGGTTTGGATGATGAGTTGGTGGAACTGGGAGGTACACTGACTTGCTGCATCAAGCCAAAGGGATCGTGTGATATCGACCTGATTCCTCCTGCTTGGTGATTCGATGGTAGATTGGTCCAATTCGGAATTCCTCACTTTGCTTTTCATCGACATAGCGGCAATCGTGATTGCTGTCTGGTGGTTATCGAGGAAGTTCACCTCCAAGATGAAGGAGGTCGAGGAAAGGACGGCCCGAGCAAGACTCAGGGACTACGATTCCGAAGACGAATGACTACTCGTTGATTGCCGCGGTCCATCTCTCAGCTTGTGGGATACCAATAATCTCGATGTGGCAACCCAGCACACCTCTCTGTGACCCAATCTCGTGCTTGAGTGCAATCAGGTCATCCAAGCAGCACGGGCAGTGAGGATGAGGTGGTTTCACCCACAACTCAACAATTCCAGAGTCGTCTACTTCGACACCTTTCAGTATCGATTCATCAGTAATCGAGCTGCCATGGGGTTCCTTGCGGTCACTCAGGACTCTAGCCAGTCGCATCTGCGCTTTCCTGCGAGCCCTAGTCAAGATTCAGCACCTCCGATATCCAATCTCTGGCTGCACCGACGTCCTGTAGATTGGCGACCGAGTGACCCTCTCTGCGATGATCCAACTTTCCTCCTGCCAATTCACTTGACCAACCTCCAGTCT
>CAXEUQ010000084.1:0-4798 GCA_963999425.1 uncultured Candidatus Poseidoniales archaeon
AATACATAGGTCGATTTGCCACCGAAGTCGTTGGTCAAGCCGATACTGATGGCGATGGAGTTGTTGATGCAATCGACACATGCGAATGGACAGAGGATGGAAGCATGGTGAATCAAACTGGATGCTCATGGGATCAAAGGGACGATGATGCTGATGGCGTACTCAACGTGGATGATGTGTGCCCAGGAACAGATTTCAATGCTGAAGTGGATGCAAATGGCTGTTCAGCAGCTCAACGCGATACAGATGGTGACGGCAAAAACGATGCATTTGACCCGTGCCCGTACAGTCCAAATCTGATTGACTACGACGCTGATGGTTGTTCTGATTCCGAAGATTGGGACGATGACAACGACGGCATCCCGGACAATCAGGACGCCCATCCGGAGGACCACGACAACGACGGCATCGATGATGCAGAGGACGATGATGACGACGGCGACGGCATAGACGACCGCGAGGAAGTCAATGACGGCAACCCGAACACCGACATCTACGACCACGACAACGATGGCGTTGCTGACAACTGGGACTTCGACATCGACAACGACGGCATCGACAACTGGAACGACATTGGACCGAACGGCGAGGACTACTCGCGCGATCACGACAATGACGGACTAAACGACGGTGTCGATCCTGACGATGACAACGATAACATCCTCGACGTCGACGAGATTGACGGCGTAGTCGGAGTCTGGAGGTACGACCACGACAACGATGGTCTAGACGACCGAAGTGACACCGACGACGACAACGACGGACTCTCGGACTGGTTCGAGCAGAACGACGGCTGGGATATGACTGGTCAATTCGACCACGACAACGACGGCATCCCCGATCATCTAGACGATGACGACGATGGCGACGGCATCCCAGACGACGAAGAAGACAACGGCATCCTCTGATTGCCAGTCTTCGGTTCTGCCAGCCCGCTCGTCGAGATGACAATGCGGAGACAGACTCCCCGGGGGCGTTTCAGTCCCTGGGTGAGTCGCCCCATCAGAAATCGAACAATGTAGGCTGACTCGAAGAGCGCAGCCGTGCCACACTAGTAAGTCGGTCCAGGGCACGCTGGACACGTCCATCTGAGAAGCCACGCTCCTCCTGCAGGAACTCACGCAAATCTTCCTCGACAGCATGGACGGATTTCGGCAAAGGCTCTCCAGTGGTGGGATGCTCAAGGAAGAGAGAACGAATCTCATCGAGCCGCTCTGGCACTTCGAATCCCTTGACTTCGGCTATGGCCTCGATGGTGCCATGCTCGCGAATCAGCTTGAGTCCAGTCTTGGGGCCAATTCCCTTGATTCCCGGATGGAAATCAGTACCAATCATAATGCCTAGATCCACCAATTGCTCGTGAGTAATCTCATGCTTGGCTAGAGTTTCTGCCAGCACAACCTTCTCTGCCTGTAGGACACGACCGAACTTTCTCGTGCCGTGTGAGGTCAGGTTACGCACCATCACCGGCGCACCGTACAGCAAAGTGTCCCAGTCTTGGCTGGCGACAGCCCCCACCTCTCCATTGGCGCATCTTACCGCAGCCGCACCTTCGGCCTCCATCGGCGCCTCAACCCATGTAACACCAAGCAACTCAAACAGCCGCTTTGTCTCGGCAACCATCTCAGGGGT
This sequence comes from uncultured Candidatus Poseidoniales archaeon, assembly GCA_963999425.1. GTDB lineage: Archaea > Thermoplasmatota > Poseidoniia > Poseidoniales > Thalassarchaeaceae > Thalassarchaeum. The sequence goes on from CAXEUQ010000084.1 coordinate 1,633, forward strand.
GTACTCTGCAGTCTGAGGTCCGAGTTTCTTCGCCGCAGTCATATCTCCTGCCTCGACTGCAGCCTCCCAGCGAGTAATCGCCTCCAGCTTGCGATTCTTGCGACCCTTGAGAGTCTCCATCTTCAGTTCGTGTGGCCTGCCATCGAATACGAACACAGGGTCGATACCCTCGGCTAGCATTACAGTCGTTCTATCGAGGAATCCCATCAGATGAGCAACCGGCTTGCCGTTGTACGATAGTGGCTTACCATCCTGACCGGTCAGGCTGGTGATGAATTGGTAGGCATTAAGGAAGACATCAACCGCTACTCGCTGACCGGACAGGTCGCTCATCTCTAGTGGCTCGATGACCGCCAAATCACGCAAGTTACAACCCATTCTCGCTATCCCCCCGCCGGTGTTGGTTCACGGTAAAGGTCGAGGCATTTAGGGATGAAGCCCGACGCGGCACTCATCGGGGTGCTCGAGTGCAAGGTCTGACACTGATTGGCAGCGGCTGGCATCCCATGCTGTTCAGAGCCGAGATTCAAGCTCTTACTGGGCAAATCGAAATCATCAATCCCAGGGTGCTGCACATTCCTCTGACCGACTCTTCACTTGGCAGACTATCTAGGGCCGCCCTGCTTGATGAGGTCCTTTCCGAATCTGACAGATATGATGTCAATCCTCAATCCTCGCAACAGGATCTATGCCTGAAGATCGCAGAATGGGCACACAAACATCTTCCTGAGGGCAGTTTTGCTGTCAGAACACGCAGATTGGGCGTGGGGATTCCAGGATTCTCCCGCAGTACCATCGACAAGGAGGCCGGTGCGCTTGTAGCGAGTGAGTCGAGACCCGTTGACCTCGAAAATCCTGAGAATATCATCTCAGTAGTCATCTCAGGTCCCGAGGACGGACCAATTCACCGCGATGATATAGGACAGAACAGCCCAATCGTAGTCTGGGGCCTGAGCCATCCTGAATGGCAGCGTGAGAGTTACTCAGGTAGAGCCCCTACGGAACGTCCGTTCTTCCAACCAGTCTCTCTAGACCCCAGACAGGCTAGACTACTCATCTCACTGGCTCACCGTCGCACTTCTGAGATTGAGACGGTCATAGATCCGTTCTGCGGCACGGGCGGTATCGCGATTGAAGCGGCCTTGCAAGGCATCGAGACGCTAGCCAGCGACTTGGACTCACGCATGGTCGAGGGAACGCTGGAAAACCTAGCATCATTTGGTGTAGAGGCCACGGTGGAGACCTGCGACGTCTCAGGAATTGCATCTCTATGGGGCAGTAGGACTGGGTGCGCATTCGTGTTTGACCCGCCCTATGGTCGCAGCTCATGGACCTCGGGCAAGGACATGGAACCGTTTTTTGAGGCTCTATCCGAAGCCCACAGAATCGACCCACAAGGAACACTCAGTACGATGCTCCCAACCACTCCTGAGGCGTTGCAGGCGGGCCCGAGTGATGATGTTGAGGTAATGGGAATGCCATGGAGTGAACTTGAGCCGTTGATTGTCGAGAGAGGTTGGAGACCGGTGCTGAGAACACCCGTCAGAGTGCACAGCAGCCTTGCTAGAATGGTGGTCGTCTGCCATCCGTCGGATTGAAGACGGGTGGACTATCGTCAGAGGTCGGACTGTTGGTGTAGTCTGGATATCATCTGGCGCTTCGGACGCTAGGACACGGGTTCGAATCCTGTACAGTCCACCACTCCTCTCAGGGCCAACGGGTTAGCCAAGGTAGGAGTTTATCTGGACGATTATCATCAATGCAGACACGATCAAGAACATTGGTCGAAGCAGCGAATATCCGTATTTCAGAACATATCCTGGGGCTAGATATCCGCCAATCATGTTAGCAAATGCAAATGGAATAGCAACTTTGTAATTCACTGATGCGGCTAGTGCAAAGACCGCTAAAGAACCAATATTTCCGCCAAAATTCAGGATACGGGCAGTCGCAGCGGCCCTATCCATTCCAAACCCTGCTCCCTTGATGTATCCTGCCATCAGCATACTTCCAGTACCCGGGCCTAGGAATCCTTCGTAGAATCCCAATCCCGCTCCCATGCCTACGGTTACAGGAATTACCTTCTCCTCCTTGATGTCCTCTTCCTTTCCAAATTGAGGATTAATCAGGACATAGAAAAACAGCGCAGATAGGACGATAATCACTATTCCAAGCAACATATCTGCACTAACAGAAAGCACAGCCATTGTACCTATAATAGAAAATAGGATCATCAATATCCAGCCTACCAAGGCTGCCTTCGTTGGAACAATTCCACTCTGTAGATATTTAGCAGAGGCAATCGCGGCTGCCGCTCCGGATGCCAGTTTGTTTGTTCCAAGCGCGACGTGTGGTGGCAGCCCGGCCCACAACATCGCCGGTAGTCGAAGCAGACCGCCTCCTCCTACTGCACTATCCACAAATCCTGCAAACACTCCGACTAGCATCAGCAGGAGGAATGTTTCGTTTTCCACGGTGCTGGTGGGAAACTCAGGACTATCACATTTGCAGTTGAATCACATCTACCCACTAAGAGTAGCCACTATTTCTCCCAGTTGCTGACTTCGTCCCCATCGACGTCGCGCATAGAGATTCGGCGTAGTCCAGCAGCAGTCAACTCGTGCTCTTCGAAGGTCACTCCGTGGTCACCTGAAAGAGCGAAGGGAGAGCGGCACAGGTGAGCCCTGTCGACTGCTTCTTCAGCCAAGAAACGCCTCCAAGTGTCTGCCCCTCCTTCGACCATCAGCGACTGCACTCCCCGATCTCCCAGCATGTCGAGTATCCTTTCCACAGAGATCTCGCCATCATCATCAGGCAGAACCATCCTCTCGATATGTTCCGAATCATCTGTGTGGCCCGGGTCATCACAGTGAATCAGTAGAGTTGGAGCAGAACCGTCCTGCATCAGTGTGCAATCAGACGGGATTCTCCCGCTTGGGTCAATGCGCGCGCGCACGCTCACTTCTGCTGTTGTTGCCTCTGTGTTCTGGGGTGCGTGCAGCTTGCAACCGTGCATCTTTCGCAAGGTGACCCACGAGCAGGAGATGATGTCCATTGCACAAGGTGGGCACAGCAGCAGGCCCTATCTCCTTCCCCCTCCCTGAACCGCCTCCCCCACCAACCCCCCCACAAGCAACCATACGCACTTCTTTGTTCTCTGCTCTTT
>CAXEUQ010000085.1:0-4784 GCA_963999425.1 uncultured Candidatus Poseidoniales archaeon
TTCCTCGTCCCATAGGTCTCTGAGAGTAATCTCACCATTTTTACCGCCCTTCTGCTTAAGATCGACGAATCCTCTGTTTGTCAGAAATAGTGCCGAGATTAGTGCCGCGACTTGTGCCTCGGCTTCCGCTTCATCAAGAGGGATTCCATCATTAATTGACTTCGATGTTAAGTCCTCGACTAGTAACTTCAGTGAGACCGGTTCTCCAGCATCGGAACGAGATTTGAGTGATTCCCAGGTTCTCTGCAAATCTCCCTCAAGATCTTCGATGTGTAGACTTCCGCTGAATCTCTCTCTAGCTCTCTCATGGGCGTCGCGCCTCTCCTTGGCAATCTCTTCTCGCAGTCTCTGTTCAGCGGCCAATCTGCCAGCATCCTGTAGACCCATGAGCAATTCCCCTAGAGTTACCGGGCGACTCTCGTCTCGATGGATTCGGCCTTCGAACATCTGCGGTAGAGTCTCGTCTGCAGCCCCGGACAGCACTCCTACGGAGAAGTTGTAGTCGGCATCATCGAAGTCAGCCTCCCAACCTCCATCGAATTCCCAGGTTTCTTCCTCTTCTTCCTCAAAGGCTCTTTGTTGTCTATCAAGCAGTGTAACAGCTTGTCCTCGAAGAATGCACCAAGCCATTCTGACCAGCCTGCCACATGTTGGCAAGTCGATATTTTCGGCCTCTTCGATTCTCTGGTTGAACATCTCGATGAATGTTGACAGATTCACATCCCAGGGGTCGAGGTCTGATGATTGAAACAACTGGAAGACCAGTGCGACCGATCTGTCGAACGGGTCGAGCAGGAACTGATGCTCTGCCTCCTCTAGCAATGAGAGTTCGACTAGTCTGTCAAGGTACTTGCTGGTCTCAAGGTCGGCTTCGCCGTCAAGTATGCTGGAGACGATGTCGTCCCTCATTGCGTGGCCATCGAAGACGGTCATGACTCTGCCTCCTTTTGCAACTCCTCGGGCATCTCAGCCTCTGTCTCGGGCTCTTCGGTCAACACAGATTCTCTCTCTTCCATGTCCTCGGTCCATTCCTCGGCTCTCTCTCTGAGAGAGTCCATGGTGTCGACTTCAGCGTCTACATCGGTGACTTCTTCCTCCTCTTCGATTTCGACTCCTGCTCGATCAGCCAGACCGCCTAGGCTCTTGGGTGTGCCTAGGGGTTCGGGTGCTCTGGGCATGTTCTCAGGATCTGGGAGTTCGGACATCGACTCCTTGTCGGCTGACGACTCTTCCTGTGCCTTGCGCTCGGCCTCGAACTGTTCTCCCATCTCGAGAGCGCTCGCTCTGTCGAAGTCGGTAATGAGTCGGCTTATCCCATCGCCGGCATGTGTTACACCGACGTGGTGGTCGGCTAGAGTTAGTGTTACCTTGCGCAGAGTCACCATGAGGAATTGTGCTCTTTGACTACGCATCCTACAAAGTGTGGCGATTCGCTCGGCATTGAACGGGTCGAGGTTCTGGTCCACCTCGTCTAGGTAGTAGAATGGACTCGGTTCGTAGTCCTGTAGTGCGAAAATTAGTGCTAGAGCAGCCATCGACTTCTCGCCGCCGGAAAGCATGCTCCTGCGAGTATTCTTGCTCTTTCCTGGAGGAACACAATCCATCTCCATTCCGCCTTCGAAGGGATTCTTCGGATTCTCCATTCTGAGACTACCACTGCCTCCGGGCTGCAGAATCTCGTACACCTTCGAGAAGTTCTTGTCAACGTGATTGAATACGGCCATGAGGCGTGTCTTTCTCTCAGACTCAAGTTGGTCGGTAAGCGAAATCAACTGGTCTCTCCTTGAGCGAAGTAGAGATGCATCTTCTGCTAGCGCGGCGATTCTGTCTGCCGTGATGTCGTACTGCTCTATGGCGAGCATGTTTACATTGCCGAGTTGACCGAGGCGGCGCTCGAGCCCCTGCACGCTCCTTTCCGCCTCGGCCACTGTCGGCAGATCTACATCAGCCGGTGGAATCTCGATTCCTGCGGCCGCCAATTCGGCCACTATCTCTTCCACTGCCTCTCTCTTCTGCTGGATTTGTCCGTTCAATTCCTCAATTCTGGAGGATAGAGTCTCCCTTCTCTGGGAGAGATTGTCCAATGATGCCCTCAGCATGGCCCTCTCATCTACAATCTCATCCCTACGCTCGTTGAGGGCTTTCTGCTCCTCGTCGAACTGAGATGCTTGCTCTCTGAGATCATCTAACTTCTCTGTCGCCTCTGCTATGCTGGACTTGAGCGCTGAGATTCGACTCTCGGCCTCAGAGACGATGGAAAGTTTCTTCTCAATCTGCTTTGAGATATCGTCAACTCTTTCGGTCAGGATTGCAATCCTCTCGTTGGAACTCGATATTGCAGATTCTGCTGCGAATCTCTGACGCTCTGCTTCGGTCATCTTACGTTCGGCGTCTCGCAACTTCTTGGACAGGTGATCGGGGGCGTGGTCCTGTAGGTCCTGAGCAGCCTCAGCCCTCTCCTGTAATGTTGAGTCGAGTGCTTGCTTGGCCTCGGAGGCAGCTTGCTTGGCCTCTGTGTTGGCCTTTTGGTGGTTCTTGAAGTCAGAAATTGCCGCTTGGACCTTCTTGCGGACATCCTCGACATTCTTCTGAGCCCTGTCCATATCAGATTTCCAGTTTCGTGCTTGGAGTGCCTTGTCTGAATCATCGAGGCCATGGATTCGATCTCTCAGCGTCTGTTGGTTATTACGCAACTCCCTGAGGGCTGCTTCAACGGTGGAGTAGATTAGATTCGCTTCTTCGACTGCTGCTTCTAGGCGGTCTAGGCTGCTAGAAACAGAACCACCACCAAAGGCGTTTGAGGTATTCTTGGTAGCAGATCCACCAGTCATCGCTCCCGAGCTCTCGATGAGAGAACCATCGAGTGTAACCATTCTGACTCCACCCATATTCCTCCTTGCTACCTCCATCGAGTCAACAACCAGAGTATTTCTGCTGACATACCTGACAGCTGTGTCAATCTCAGAATCGTACTCAAGCAAGTCGTGAGCGAAGCCGACAACGCCCGGGTTGTTGGCGACTATCAAGGAGCGGCCACCGGGTCGGTTGATGCTTAGTTTGTTCAGAGGAAGGAAGGTTGCCCTTCCACCACCGTTCTGCCTCAACCATGCAATACACTTGGCAGCGACGTCGTCATCGTTGACTACGATGCTCCTTAGGCCTGCACCTAGTGCTACTGCGAGTGCCTCCTCGTGAGCATCGTTCTTGGGAGCTGTGAGCTCACCCAGAGAACCCAGAATGCCCTTGATTTCTCCACTCTGCCTGAGTTTAGCCAGGGCAGCGAGGGTGATAGCTGATCCAGGCGCCTTGGTCCTCTCCTCCTGACGGGCTCGGGCTCGACTGAGTTCTCGCTCCGATTCTCTGACCTTGTTCTCAGCCCTGTCTCTGTCATCTGCCAGTTCTGCCTCCTGCTTCTGCAAGCGGCGTAGTTCCTCGGCTAGAGTTGTCCTGTCCTCCTGTGGGTTGTCACTCTGCAGATCCTCTCCAACTAGTTCGAGGTCGTCTCGCACCATCGTGGCTTCTTCGAACATCTCCTCGAGGTCTGCGAGTTTGCTTGATGCATGTTGCTCGGTCTGCTCGGCTCGGTCTGCTGAAAGTCTCTTCTCGGCATATGCTGACTGAGCCTCATCGACTTTGTCTGAAACACGACCTAGTGCACGCTTGAGATCGCGTCCGTGCTTGTCGCCCGACTCAATGGCCTGCCTCGCCTCGGCCTCCTCATTGGATGCCTCCTCTGTAGCGGTCTGGGAGTCAATGAGTTTCTGTTGAGCGGATTCAAGCGAGGAGTTGGCTTCTGCATGAGCATTCTGCGCCCTCTCAAGTTCCTTGCTGAATTCCTCGGCCTCGGAGTTGGCTGAATCAATCACTTCCTCTTGGTCAGCAATCCTATCGCCTCCGGTCTCCATCTCGATTTCGTACTGACGGATGGTATCGAGCAGTTCCTTTGCGTCGCCACTCATGATTTCGTTGATTTCCGATTCGACTCTGACCATCTCCTCGTCGAGTGAGAGAAGTGACTTGTTGCCGTCAGTAATCTGATTGCCGATCTCATCGATTTCGCCCATGTAGCGGGTCCTCTCCTCGCTGAGTAACTCAACATCTTCCGACCTGTTCCTGTGCCTAGACTGCTGCAGCACGACTCTGGAGTCGTCGAGGTCGTCCTGCAACTGCTTGAACTTGAGTGCCTGCTCGCGCTCCTTTGAGAGGCTCTTCAAGCGACTCTTCTGGTCATCCTCAAGAATGCCAATAGTCTCGATGCTGTTCTCTACATGCTTCCTCTGAGTGTTAGATTTCCTGATTTCATCGTCGTAGGCGGTGACTCCGGCTACATCCTCGATAATCTTCCTCCTTTTGTAGGCCGTCATGGTCGCAAGGTTGGTGACATCGCCTTGTTTGACGATGTTGTATCCTCCAGCTCTGAGTCCGGCCTCGGCTAGTACTCTTCTCATCTCGGTAGCAGTAGATGGCTTGTCTCCGATTCGGAAGGCCGAGATTGGCGCACCCTTCCTGCCGAGTTTTACAGTGCGAGTGAAGCTGACCTCGTCGGAATCGACTCTCAATCTCCTCCTGCCGGTCTCGTCGGGTTCATTGTTGAAAACTAAGGTGGCTGACATGTGCTTGGCTGGCCTTCCTCGCTTGCCTCCGTTGAATATCAACTGAGTCACATTCGATGCTCTGAGGGATTTGGTGGACTTCGGCCCAAGCACGAATTCCAGTGCATCCAGTGTGTTGGACTTGCCTGAACCATTGGGTCCGTAAAAGAAATTAATGCCTGGAGAAAGTGA
>CAXEUQ010000086.1:0-4782 GCA_963999425.1 uncultured Candidatus Poseidoniales archaeon
GGGGTTATTGCTTCGACTCTGTACTCCTTGCCGATGTTGATGTTGTGAACCTGATAGAGGCCCATTAGGCGCGCTTGATATCTCGTTCCCAGCATGTCTGCTGCATCCTCAGCCTCCTTGCGCCGGCGCAGCACCTCTGGTCTTGAGTCGATTAGTAGGATGTCCTCAAGCAGTTGCTTTTGACCCCAGTAGACGAAGAACTCAGGTGCGGCGTAGAAGGCAACTACTAGGCCGCCGACAAATGCCAACCAGCTCCAAGGTACGAGATGCTGCAATTCGGGGTCGCTGTGACCTCCCAAAATAAACAGGAAAACGAAGCCCCAGATTAGGGAAGCTACCGACAATATGGAGGAATACGTGATGATGGCGAAGTGTCTTTCACTCTGACTGTGCCACCAACGAGTGATGAAACCATGCTTCGAGGTGCCCCTGCTCGCCATCTTTCTCTGCCCGGCGTCATGCTCTACCGATTAGTGCCTTCCGACGAGCAGTTCATGCCGAAGTCGGCTATTCTGCAGGTTCTGAATCTTCTCCGATTGGTTCATGTGCCTTACTCGGACTGACGATTTGATGCGTCAATGGGTCTCTGCTTTGCTGGTCTGTGTTCTTCTAGTCGCGGGTTGCACATCCCCTCCTCCGCCCGACATGGATGGAGACGGAATTATCGACTCCGAGGATAACGATGTAGATGGGGACGGATACAACAACACCGTCGAGCTTGATTGCTTGAGTGATGCTTGGAACTCATCTTCGACCCCCTCCGACATTGATGGTGATGGATTATGTGATGCTCTCGACTCGGATATGGACGGGGATGGTCTGCCTAACGAGTGGGAGGAGGAGAGAGGATTAGATCCAAGAGATCCTGAAAGTATGATGTCTTGTCATGGTGAGGCAGCGTACTGCCTGAGGACATACGATGACTTCACATTCCCTGAGACTCACAACGCTTACTCGACAGTAGAAGACCAGTTCTTGATTGGAGTCAACCATTACACTGGTCTGCAATGGCAGTGGGACGGTGGCATCAGGGCTTTCATGGTGGATTCGCATCACCGCAGCGATGAAAACACTAGTGCAGAGGACGTGCGATTCTGTCATGGGACTGGGCAGTTCTTCCATCCATGTCTATTCGGCGAGGTCGATGCTTTCGATTGGATGCGTCTACTCGGCTCTCTGATGGACAACAGCAGTGGTGATGTGGTCACTCTACTGATTGAGAACTACGTTCCTGCTGAACACCTTGAGTTCCTGTTCCTAGAGACAGGAATGTATGAGCGAATATACACTCACACACTAGGTGAGGCGTGGCCAAGTCTAGGTGATCTGGTTCTAGCCGGAACTGATCTTGTGGTATTCTGGGAGCAGTCTCAGAACGATGATTTCCCTTGGTTGCACGACTTCGGAGTGTTCAGTTGGACCACAGATTACGCAGAGGACAATCCCGAGGACATGTCTTGCACAGTATACAGAGGAGATGGTTCACAGCCTGTTTGGCATCTGAACAACTGGCTAAGTAACGCATTCGGACTGCCTGATCCTGTGAGGGCTGTAGACGTGAATGACTACGACAACCTTCTGGAGCGGGCGCTCGAGTGCTGGGAGATAATGGACAACAGACCGACTTTCATCGCTGTAGATTACTGGGAGGAAGGAGAAATCACCAATGTGACAATCACCATGAACAAGATGTCTCACTGGTCCGACCCGGTACCTGAGCACCCGTAATTCGGTGCGAGGGTTTTCGGCTGTGCAATGAGGCGATGAGTCATGTCGGACCAAACAAACGGCGGACTCCACCCTCTCGTCTCCGGCTTGGTCGAGGACTTAGGTTGGGATTTGACGCCGATTCAACAGGAGTCGATGTCCGGACTCTTGGGAGGGGAGCATCGTCTGCTTCTGGCTCCTACCGGCAGCGGCAAGACCGAGGCTGCTGTGCTGCCGCTGGTCTCAAGAGCTCTATCTGAGGATTGGCAGGGGTTGTCGATTCTGTATGTGACCCCACTCAGAGCGCTGAACCGGGATATCGACAGAAGACTGGGGGTCATGCTTGATCCTCTAGGTCTAAGCGTCGGGTTGCGCCATGGAGACACTCCGCAGAGCGAGAGAACACGACAATCACGCTCACCTCCTAATCTGTTGGTTACGACTCCCGAAACTCTTCAGATTATGCTGCTAGGCAGCCGTCTCAGGCAGCATCTTGCGGGAGTTCGCGCTATCGTAATCGACGAGGTTCACGATTTGGCTGCTTCAGAGCGTGGCTCGCAATTACTGGTAGGAATCGAGAGGGTCGAGGAGTACTGCCGAGTACCGATTCAACGAGTGGGGCTGTCAGCCACAGTCGGCAACCCGAATGAGATGGCGAGATGGATGCATGCCGATGCTCGGCCTGCACTCGGACCGGCACCTAGGACGACGAAAATCGAGGTGCATCGGGAGAGAATAATGCCTGAGGATGAGGTGGTGTCCGTTGAATGGTCAATCTCACCCAGTTCCGTAGCAGCATTCAGGTCCCTGTCACGGACTCTGTTAGAGGATTATCCCTCACTTGTATTCGTGAACTCAAGAAGTGCAGCAGAGACTGTTGCGCAGAGGCTATCTCATCTCTCTCCTGAGTTGACGATAGGTGTGCATCACGGGAGTCTAGCGGCAGAGACCCGGAGAGAGATGGAGAATGCATTGCGTGCAGGAGAGTTGCATGCGCTAATCTGCACTAGCAGCTTGGAACTCGGTATTGACATCGGTACGATTCGGAGAGTGCATCAGATACAGAGTCCGAGGGCTGTGGACAGGATGCTACAGCGGCTGGGCAGAGCTGAGCACCACATGGGTGGCACTGGTCGAGGACGGGTTCTGGCATGGGATGTTGATGGCATCTCGGAAGCCGCGGTCATCGCCCGTAGGGCGATGGAAGGAGAGATTGAAGGGGTAGAATGGAGAACCAACCCGGGCATCGTTGTCGCCAACCAGCTTCTCCAAATGGCGATAGAAAGGGGTGTGGTTCCGCTTACGATGGCTACCGAGATTATTCAGAGATGTTCGATTTTTTCAGAATGGACTCACGAGACGACTCTAGCCATACTGAGAGTACTCGATGATCGTTGGTTGATTCGACTGATTGAGGACCCTGCTGAGTCGGATGTCACGACGTGGTCTTCGAAACTGTGGGCCGAGCTAGCCTCCAGAAGCAAAGGAGATGCTCCCGCAGAGCGTCCTTCTTGGGAAGACGAGGTGCCTGATTCGGACAAGGAAAAGTGGCGGCGGCAGTTTATACCGTCCCTACCGGACTCGCTCAAGGGAGGGTGGTTTTCTCCTGCTGGTAGACTTGGAAAGACTCGAGGCGACCATTACTCGATGATTCCCGATGAGTTGTCATACAGAGTCAGAGATGCTGTTACTCGTCGGGTCTTAGGCTCGGTGGACGAGGCATTCGTGCTCTCTCTGGGAGACGAGGGCGGTGAATCACTTGGGCGGGCTCGTAGATTCGTAATGGCTGGTCGTACCTGGGAGATTATCGATGCCGACCCCGAGCAAGAAGAGTTGTTGGTAGCACCTGTGAAGGAGAGTGGTGAGGCCCCGATTTGGGCTGGTGAGTTACCACCTGTACCGCGCGAGGTAGCAGAAGAGGTCGGGCGTATGCGCAGAAGTGCGGCAATAGAAATTGGGGCGCTGCCAGATGAGGAGGATTGCGAGGCGTTCTCAGCCTATCCTCTATCGGAAATCGCAGCAGAGACCATCGTCACGAGTGTCGCAGAACATCTGGATGCCACAGGTGTGCTTCCCGATGACAGGGCGATGACTGTGGAGGATAGAGATGGAACCATTGTACTGAACACCTGTCGCGGCTCCAAAATCAACGAGACTCTGGCTCATTTCATCCAAGCGATGGGGTCAATGCTGCAAGGCAAGATGGGCAGGGCTCTAGTGGACCCATACAGAATCTCGTTCCAAGTTCCCGGGATGACTGCAAGCAATGTTGTCGAGTGGTTGCAGGATACCCCCCCGGATGCCCTGCCATCGATTCTCAGGATGACCATTCCCAACGGACTCGCTGTCAGATGGAGAGTAGTGCAAGTAGCACGCAGGATGGGAGTGTTAGCCAAGGGCGTCGACCCGAGGAAGGTCAACCTAGAGGGGTTGATGGAGAGGTACCGAGGGACTCCGGTAATCGAGGAGGCTCTCGACAAACTGTTTCACGAAAGGATGGATATCGACTCCACTGTGGATGTTATGAGGGAGATTCGAAACGGCACAATCGAGGTCTCGCACACGGCCACTGGTCCTCTCGGGATGAGTCCCAAGGGAGAGCGCGACTTGTTACTGCCTTCTTGGTCGGATAAGGAGTTGCGAGAGCGCCTTGAGATTCGACTTGTCAATGAGAGGGCGGTGCTGATATGTCTCAACTGCCAGAACAAGAGGCGGGGTCGAGTCGGCAGGATGGAAGATAGAATCGAAGGCTGTTCCTCTTGCGGCGGCAGGATGCTGGCCTGCGCCCCAGAGAGGATGGAGGTGATGCTTGCGGAATGGGTATCGAGCAAGGATCCAACAATTCGAGGGAAGATGGAAAAGAATGCCGAATTAGTTCGCAACAACGGTGTCGAGGCAGTAATCTGCCTGATGGGGCGTGGAATAGCCGAGGAGACTGCAACTCGGATAATGCGCGGGCATGTGAAGGGAGAGAGGATTAGATTGCTAAGATCAATTCACAATGCTGAGTTGAAGTACGCACGTACCCGAAGGTACTGGTCGTGACGAAATCGCTATGCACGGAGTTCGTGCCGA
>CAXEUQ010000087.1:0-4762 GCA_963999425.1 uncultured Candidatus Poseidoniales archaeon
TTGAACCACCGGTCTCCGGGTTATGAGCCCGACGAGATAACCTGGCTACTCCAACCCGCTGTGCGTTGGCGTCTACGGTGAGATATATGAACAGAACCTTGGCAGCCTAGCAGGATGCCGGGCAAGAACAGTCATGGGACTTCACGTTCCGTCGCTCATCCGGGCGAAGGCGTGGACGGCAATCTGTTGATTCGTAACTCGGCGATGGTTGTAGACGGCAGTATTGTCGAAGGCGACCTCAGGGTAGTTGGGGGCAAGATAGCATCTGTAGCCCCGGGAGGAGGCCTAGATGCTCGTGAAGGCGAGATGGAAATAGATGGTGAAGGATTGCATTTACTGCCCGGAGCCATCGACCCTCATGTCCACTTTCGTGAGCCGGGTCAAGCCGAGAAGGAAGATCTTGAGAGCGGCAGTAGGGCAGCCGCTGCAGGTGGTATCACAGCGTTCCTAGATATGCCCAACAACATTCCAAACGCTACCAATCGCGCTACTCTGGAAGCGAAAATAGCCTTAGCTGGTCAAAAAGCAGTGACTCACCATGGCTTCTTCGTTGGAGCAACCAAGGACAATGTGAGTGATTTACAAAGCGTGGAGGGAATGGATGGAGTCTGTGGAATCAAGATATTCATGGGGAGCAGCACAGGCGATTTGTTAGTCCATGAGCAGAAGCATCTCGAGGATATCTTCGCTAATACCGGAGGCATAATCGCGACCCATGCTGAGGATGAAGAACGACTTCAACAGCGCATAGCAGAGTTCGGTCATCGCACCGACATCGCCTCCCATGCAGAATGCAGAGATGTCGAATGCGCTTTCCTAGCGACCAAGCGAGCGGCGGCTCTAGCGAAGGACCACAATCACAGACTCCATATCGTGCATCTCACGAGTGGTACCGAAGCAGATTGGCTGCACAATAACAAGGGTAATCTCATTACCACCGAAGTATGCACTCAGCATCTTACCTTCGATCAGGATGATGTCGAAGCACTGGGCGTAAGAGTCCTGATGAATCCGCCGATTCGCTATACTGAGGACAAGGATACGCTTTGGAAGCGCCTCAAGGACGGTACTATCGACTGCGTCGTGACAGATCATGCACCGCACACGTTGGAAGCCAAGTCAGTCGGATATCCCAAGGCTCCAGCAGGAATGCCGGGAGTGGAGACCTCACTGCCTCTGATGCTGACCCATGCGATGAATAGAAAATGCAGCGTCACAGATGTTGTTCGCTGGATGTGCGAAGGCCCAGCCAGAGTGTACGGCATGAAGAACAAGGGTTCACTGATTGAGGGATACGACGGCGACTTGACTCTGGTCGATTTACAGACTCGCCGAACCATCACTGATGCGGATACCTGGACCAGAGTGGGCTGGACACCATACGATGGGATGGAGCTCACCGGCTGGCCGATGTACACTATCGTAGATGGTAGAATAGTCCACAAGAGGAGGACCGGAGGGGCACTACGAGGAGTGCCCGTGGCTTCTCCTGGCTCAGCAGGTAGGGCGTTGCAGTTCGACTAATCCTCTGAGCCAGCGGAATCTCCTTCCGCCTTATCCGGTTCCTCAGAATCTTCTGACTCGACATCCCCCTCAACCTCGTAGTAGTAAACCTCGGGCTCATCATGGCCGGGAATCTCCAGTTCCACCATGGAAGTCAGGTCATCTGTCCTGTGAACAGAGGCACCTGCAGCGGAAAAGGCGTAGATGTAGTCACCCATGAAAATCGATCTGCGGATGCTGGTCGAGCCGCTCCACCAACCGGACAGGCCATCGTCGTTGTAGAACTCAGAGTGGTTCACCATTCCATGTGTGGATAGAGTCCCATTCTCTGCATCGACATTAATCAGCTCAAGTGTTGAGACGAACTCGTATCCAGAGTATGTGTAGGTCCTGTCATCAAATTCAATCTGTTCGTAGATGTACCTGTATGTAGACAGTGGGACTGCGAGTAGTTGCTCGGGAGCCCAATAGGTGAATGCCTTGTGCTCGTATGTGGCCTCTGAGTATGACCACGACCATCCGCACCCCCACTCATCACAGTAGTCGTCCTCGTAGGCAGGCGACAACTGAAGTGAGTCTGCCAGAGTCGGGTTGGTTGGGTCACTGACATCGAATAGCGACACCTGAGTCATTGACCAGTCTAGTCCTAGTCCGTCTGGTCCAGGTCCGATTCCTATGGTCAGCAGGGTATCGGAGTCCACAGGATGAATGTAAGTGGAGACACCGGGGACCTCCAACTCTCCCAAAATTACTGGGTCGGTTGGATCGGTTAGGTCAATTACCCAAAGAGGGTCGATGATCTCGAAGGTCACTAAGTAAGCCCTGTCACCGACGAATCGTGCGCTCCAGATGCGCTCATCAGGAGCGATGTCTCCGACATGGCCGAGCTGAATCATCTCAGAAAATTCGTCATCGCAGCCCTCAGGAATCATGCACTCTGCGACTCCGAGTGTGAACACGTTGTTGGTAGGCCCAGTCCACTCCTCTGTCCCTTCTAGCCACCAGCGGCCCCAAGCGTCCTCAGTAGTGGCTACACGGATTACTCCGTTGTACTCTGAAATCGAAAACTGATCCTGAACAGTGCCATGAACACGACCTGAGGCAACATAGGTGGTCTCGGAAGGGTCGCTGATGTCGAAGACGTGGATGTTGGTGGCGTCGTCCCAGCCGAAGTTCCTCCAGAACCACCACCAGTCGTTGGCTGGCTCTGCTAACACCATCACATCCTGTGAGGCATACACGTGCGCCCATGAGGAAGTAATGTGGTCGAGTTGCATCTCTGACTCTTCTCCCATTAACTCGATTGTCATGATGGTGCTGAAGCCACGGCCGGCGCTGTCCGCGCTGGCCGAGAACTCACTGCAATCTTCGGAGGTAGTAGGGTGCTGGAACAGGCCGTCTTCTCCGACTTCATACAAGTGTGGTGCGAAGTCGTCCAGAGTCAGGTCATCGATAATCGCCCGGTTTGCAGCGATGGTGTCCTCCATGCTCTGGTTCCAAATATCCATCTTCTGCTCATCAGTATCTGCCTCCCAGTAGGCCTCTGGAAGGTAGACCCAAGTCCTGAGTCCGTCGATGTGAGTCCAAAGGTGGGTCACCGAGCGCATTGTGCCATCGACTAGTCTTGCAGTATGGTAGTTGCCCTCGATGTAGAGTTCGCGCTCGACCTCAGGAGCAGTCCTGTCGGTGATGTCGACAACGGTGTACTTGACCAAGTTTTGAACTCGAGTATAGGTGTAGGAGTACTCATCCTCACCGGGGTAGCTGACTGTGACTTCCTCGGACATTAGTTCCCTGAGAGGATCATCCTGAGGTAAACTCCAGTAATAGACGGATGATGCAACGACCAGTCTGTCTCCCTCAAGCATCATCTGCATCGGGTAGCCCTGGATGCTGAGGTTTGACTCGAGTGTGAGCTCGCCGAACTCCGGCACTCCCATGATTACCAGAAGGTTGCCGTTCAGCATGTAGACGTGGTATCCGTCGGTCTTCAGGAAGTCGGCCTCGTCTACGCCCTCTTCCTGATTGTTGGTGCCCGAGAACTCGCCCTCTCGACTGGAGTCGCTGTCTGCAGATCCGGCGGTATTTGCCCCGGACTCATCTGCTGCAGCCTCTGGAGCGCCGTCCATCATCGCCATGTCGTCCTCAATCCAAACTCCGACACCACGCCACATAGGGCCAGCCCAGTGCCAGTAAGATTGTTGGTCGAGTGAGACAAGCATCTCGTTGTATATCGATTCCTGAAGGTCGTCCAGTAGCAGGTCGCATTGGTCGTAGGTCTCAAGCACGGGTGTGGATCTCTCACGCTCGGGCAAATCCAGATGAGGATACTCACTATCGAGCCAATCCAAGACTGAGTCGATGACCTCTTCCTCGACATCTACAATGTCTTCTACTGCGCCCAGGCATCCTGAGCTCAGCATCATCATTATTGCAACTATTGCAGCCTTCGGGCTTGCGTTCATGGTGAATGGCAACAGCCTGAGGAATATCAAGCGGTTGGTTCAATGATTTGACACTAAGACTGTTCTGTGAGCAGTGGAAGGGGTCGGTATAGCGGCCACGGGGCTGGAATCGGGTCTTCTGAATCCTCCTCCTCTAGGGTCAGGGCGCTCGTCGTTGCAACGTCTCCTTCTTCGTCGAAACCGGAGACGAGGGCTTGCGTACCGCTCATGAAAATCAGGGCGGCGATGTGTAGGTCCAAGTTTCGGTCCATGGAACCCCTATCATCGTCATCTGAGTGATAAGCGGCTTGTGTTCCTGAGTCATTCTTGCATCATGGAGGATTCGGGTCGTCGAACTCCTCGTCCAACTCGCGAGGGTCAAAGCCTGACCAGGACTCGATCATGTCGATATCTTTCGCAATCTGTCTCCTTCTGGTCCCAACATACGCAATTCCTGCCATAATCGCAAGTGTGAGTGTCACGATGAGGAAAGGCAGACCATTTCCAATCAGCCAGTCCAGCATACTAGTGTCCTCAGGCGTCTCAATCTGGACTATCTCGACCAGTCCCGGGCTTACCGCGTCTCCATCCAGAGCCCAGACCTCGACTCTCGCATTCGAGCCCGAAAGCGTCCAGATTGACAGGTAAGTCCAGATGCCGTCGTTTGCGAACTGGTCGCCGTTGGTACCGTTTGGATTATCTCCGTAACCGTCGTTGTCAGCATCAACGGATTGACTTCCATCGAATTTGAAATCGTCTGAATTGTCGCCCACACCGTCACCGTCGGAATCGTACCATTCACTGGAATCATTGGG
>CAXEUQ010000088.1:0-4722 GCA_963999425.1 uncultured Candidatus Poseidoniales archaeon
ATCCCAACGAGGGCCATGACAGCGACCGCAAGGTAGGCCTCTGGAACTGTAGACACGACAAACACCCGCCGGTCCCGTAGGGACCGTTGACGTGTGCCACCTGAAATTGGGCAATAAGCCTATCCGGTGAAGACTCACCAATAGGACTAAGACTCGTCCTGTTCCAAGGCTTGGATTATTCTCTTATTTTCGGACCTCGAGCGCATGAAGAGTACGATTACGAGCAATGCCCCAAATCCAGTCAGGCCGTAAACGAGAATGTCCTGCATCTCTTTGGAGAGGTTCAGGAATGAATCTGATGTCACAGAGGTCACAGTCAGTTCTATTGGCTGACCTGCTACGGGAATCCCCTCGGGTTGGGCAATAACTGTGAATCTGTAGGTGTCGTCATCCAGCAATTGAGAAGGTGGAGTCGCCCTTACCTGAATCTCTCTAGTCTCTCCGGGAGGGAGTTTGAATTCATCCTCGATGATATCTACTGTCCACCCCCTTAGTGACTCTCCAGAGATTATCTCGATATCCTCGATCACATTACCATTATTTGTCACAAACAAGGAAAATATCGCCTTTTCTGGGTAATTTACCGTTTGCTCATCTTCACCCTCCAAGGTGAACACTACATCATGTATGGTCATCACTTGAATCATTACATCCACCGAAGTAGTTTGAGCTGCATTCCTCTCTGAGGCCACTGATACCTTGATTATTCCCGATACCCCGTTTGACACTCCCTCCATGACCTCCATCTGCACTTCAACGAGGACTCTTCCATCTCTTGGAATTTGAATGGAATTGTCGACCTCCACACCTTCAACAAAGATACTTCTGGAAACTGATGATTCGAGGCCTGTGATGGTAATCACTGCAGTATCTCCTGCAGGATAATCTCCGGTATTGTCAATCCAGAAGTAGGTCGATAATGTGCCTCCGGGAGGAAGGATAACATCCATTTGGGTAGGATCCTCGCCGGGAGATTGGGGTGACACGGCCATCCCATAGTTGTAGTTGGAAACGACGACTGTGACTGTATGCTCTGAGGATTCGCTAGTGCCGAAGATTGCTACTCTTGCGAGTACTCTGGCGGAGTCCGCATCCTCTTCACCTTCCACCAAGACGTCCAGATATATTTGGGCGGACTGCCCCGGATCTAAGGCTAGTTGAGTGATTGAGTTCCCATCAGAATCTGAGAATGACGACTGCCACATTGGACTACCACAGCCTGTTTGATCACCGGGATCACAGGCTTGGAGTCTGAATGTATCTCGAATATTTCCCTCGTTTGAAATCACAAGAGGGAACTTGACGATTTGGTCAGACCTTCCTGTCTGTTGGTCTGATATCATTATTGTTGAGACTTCGTGCCTAGGTGCGACCGATACGGTGAGATCTTTCGAGTCATACGGAGTTGACCCCCCACCCCTCCCAACGGTGAACGAGATTACGGCATCCGACTCCGCACTAGCATCCTCAGGCACGAATACATCCACACCTACCGTCTCCTTGTTATTTGACGACTGAGAGCTCCCAAGGGTTACTGAAGATTGGGAAAATGAGACCTGCCAACCGGGTGGTACCCCGGATGCTCCAAGGGCCATGGTCTCCTGGCCATTCCCCTGATTTGTGATCTGGATTGAGAGAGTGCCGGAAGTCCCTGGCTCTACATTCGAAAGTGTGGACTTGCTTAGAGCCATGGACGCGCCGAATTCCTGACCAACTGTTACAGTGAGTATCTTCTCACATCCGATCTCTGAGCCGGCTCTCCCCTGTATCCCTATGGCCACCTGAGTCCCAGCTTCGAGAGAGTCATCTGGGGTTACGTCGAATGTGAATACATGAGTGTCATCGGAGGACCCTGGCTCTGTTAGAAGCTTGCTCCTAGGGCTATCGAATTCCACCCAACCCGAAATATCCTCGCCATCTACGGATTGAGCATTTGCGGTAACTGTCCACTCTGTGTTTCCAATATTCTCTACTTCAATCGAGTTTGATGCCTGCTCACCAGGATCGAGATTGTGCGAGTTGTACTGTAGTGCAGCGTCACACTCCTTAATCTGGGGAACATTCAGGCTGAGGGTCAAATTATCCTCGGCCTGATCCGCAGCATTCGGATCATTTGTGACTGTAGCCTTTAGGATGAAACAGTGTGAGCCTGCATCGGTCTCTCCTCCGTTGGGCATATCAATCGTGACTGTTACCTCTTGTTGATCCTCCGGCTCAAGTTGTAGGACTTCTGGATCAACGGTCGCTGACAATTCATCAGATTCACAATCACTATCCGATGTCATTTCAAGCTGTACGTTCGCCTGTTGCTCGCCATTGTTTTCAACATCGACGTCCCATGTGACTTCATTATCCTCTCCATCGTAGTTCTTGGTTGTTGATTCGTCCGTTGAGAGACTAACTGAGTAGAGGCCCCCTCCGTCGCCTGCAGTGGTAACAACGGTCACATCCGCATTAGATGGGGTTCCCGGAGCCCCGCCTGAAACTTGACCCTGAGCATTCACTGTTGTCTCACATTCACCACTTGCCTGATCTGTGACGGTGACTGTTAATGTCACCTGCTCAGAAGATTGAGAGCCGACTTGAACAAAAGTCGTCTCCAAAGTTGAAGTGAACCCGTTACAATCATTCCCTTGTTGGGTGCTCAAGGAGACTGCGGCGTCATCATCCCCGGTATTCCGCACCAGTATCGTGTATTCAGCAGCCTCATCTGGCGTAGCTTCTGCAGAGCTAGGATTAGCCGATAGAGAGATGTCCACATCTGCTGAAACGATGGTGGCAGACATGCTGAGGAGCATAATTACGATGATGACCGTAAGGGGAGCCTTCCTGAGCATTGTATTTCGGATACTGCAGGCCCTCTAAGGCCTTCGCACCCCATGCTCACTTTGGGAGCTGTTATCAAGCCTCAACTAATTCTTCGACAATAGCATCGCAATGAAGGCATCTTCCCATGGAAACAATGTCACACCCTGAGACTTGACCGGCCTTGTGATACCTTGCTCCGCACGATGAGCATGCCAAAGCATCACCCACGATGACATCAGCGCTACAAATCCAACAAGGAACTCCGCTAATGGATGGTACCTCATCTTCCATGGAATCCTTCGTCCTGTGTGCGGTTCTGTTTCTAAACATGCCAGATAGGTCCCCGTTGGTTCTAACGTAGACGAATGTCCCTAATCCGGACAGGATAGCTATAAACAGGGTCCCCAGGATTAGTGGCAAATATGATCCTAGATCGGAATCTCCACCTATGGACGGCATTACATCTACTTGAATTTCAAAGGAGGAGCCATCTACATTTCCAGCATTAATCAGGTCTAGAGAGATCGTGGCATCTTGCCCACCAGGTGTGAATTCCAGAATTATTCCTCTTGATTCACCGGGGCTAAGTACAATTCTAACTCCATCTGTCGTCCTAGCGTTCCAAGACTCAGGAGCGTCTACATCAAGTGTGTGTGAAATAACCGAATTTCCAGTATTGGTCACGTCGATTCTGTACGTGGACTTGTATCCTTCATGAGCGATAGGCTCCGTATTGAGTGTCCACGATAATCTGGGGGAATCTTCAATCAAAAGAGACTTGGTATCACTGATTTCAATGCCATCCCCCTCCATTATCAGCTTGATGGTTGGTTCAGATCCGGCTGGTTCATCGTCGGGGACTACCACAAGGCACTCTACAATATCTGAATCACCTGGTGGCAGCGAAGAAGGTGATGTGCAGGCATATGACCAATCATCGTCGGGGAGTTCCATTGTTGTTGTCGGTCTCCAGACTCCTGCTCCCTCGTTCCAGACCATCCAGTGTAAATCGAAACCGGGACTCCCGACAGGGTGTTCTCCGACTCCCAGGATTTCGTCTGAGGAAGACCCATCTGGGAGGTATATCTGATGGAAGGAAAGTTGAGGAGAAGCCGCCGAAAGAACCTCTATTGTCGTATTCCAATCGATTTTGAAGCCATCTGGAGTGGCTAAACGAACCTGTATAAGGCCACTGGTTGCCAGCCCGTTTCCTTGTAGTGTAAGCGCCCAATCTACGGATTGTCCGGCTGGAACTGTTAGACTATCAATCTGGACAGTGTTCCAACCTCCGGGGGAAGACATTAGGTACGGTGTGAGTTCCCAATCTCTATTTCCAGAGTTTTGAATGGAGAATCCGATTTGCAAGAGTGCATCCGGGGCAATATCTGCAATTACTCCTCCTGGTGGAGGGGCCAGGGTGAAGTCATCCACTGGCCCCACTATCAGGAATATGTCTTGAGTCCATGAAACAGAGCTGACTCTGGAGTGAACAATTATCGCTGCCTCGAAGGTGGTACCCTCTGGAATCATTGCCCCAGGGGGGTTGATTGTGATGTCAACTGTCCTGCTAGACTGTTTCTGTAGTGTGCCAGTGGATCCATGGGATGAGCCTTCGAATGCACCTATCGTGTCTAGCCCCAGATGCCATCCGGCGGGAGATACCAATTCCACATCATATGACTGTGCTCCATTGCCCTCATTCAGGATGGTAATCTGTGTATTTGTAATCTCAAATGGACTGACGAGAATCTGCTCGTTCGTCAACTGGATATTCGCATCGGCAAGTACAGGGACCTCAAAGTAGATGATTGTCTCAGAAAGGATATCATTCTCTAAATCGTATCCAGAGAGCGTCATCGAGTAGATTCCCGGTGGAGGGGGTGCTGGATGAACCATAGTCATACCAACGGATAC
>CAXEUQ010000089.1:0-4704 GCA_963999425.1 uncultured Candidatus Poseidoniales archaeon
AATTGCATCAGGGAACCAGCCTTAGGGGACATCAGGTCTGGGCAAAATTTGCCCATTTCCAAAGATTGCTCACTATTCGCAACGTCATCGCATCAGAGGAGGACGAGGAGATTCTCCAATTCTTCAGTGAACACAACGACCCGACTGTGTACATGGACAGGCACGCCATGAAGAGGGCTGAATTCAGGAAACTAATCTCCCCTCTTGTTCGTAGTGGCCATTTGGTTCAGGACTATCGTGGCGGGTTCAAGACCGTTACACCTCTGCAAGACGCCGACTTATGGGAAGTCAAACGAGATTATCTCAGGGAGTTAGTGAGTCAATACCCTGTGGTATCTCTCAAGCAGGTTGAGAGACTTGCAGGCTCGCCGTTCTCAGCCGAGGAGATTAGTGATGTGATGCATGAATTCGAAGAGGATGGGACTCTAATCAAAGGCTTCCTTGTCGATGACCTGCAGGACATCTGCTGGGGTAGGCAGGAGATGCTTGAGGATTCTTCTTCTCTACGCAAGACACGAGATTTAGTAGTCCCGCCATCAGATAATCTGATTCACTACTTCGGGGGCGTTCTGAGGGAGAGATTCGCTTTCGGCTCAGCATACATGGTGTTCCACAATGAGGAGCCTATTGCCGCCTTCAAGGCAAATACCAGAGACGGCACTATAGAGATCACCGACTTCGTTGGCGATTCCGATTTGGAGAAGGAAGCCCTCAGAGTGATGAAGGAATTCGCTTGGGAACACGATACTCGACTTACTGGCAAGTTGTACGAGAAGTTACGAACCAGATAGTCAGGCTGTAGGTCTCGCAGGCTTGATTCTGGAAGGCAATAAACGCATGATATGACGATGCAGTTCGGGTAAAAGGTCGAACAGAGCCAATGCCATCAGGAACATGGCGAACAGGCTGGCAGCTTTGGCTGCGTAACTATGGGCAAAGTCGAACATTTCAATTCCTAGGAATCTCCAATCGGGATATGAATCGGTAAGCCAGACTATTCCTGCATTGCGGAATGTGTTCAGTACGTGAATTGTGGGAATGGCAATTAGAAGCGCTCTTGCTCGGCGCTTCCAATCCACTGTTCTCAGGGCTACAATCGCTCCGACGAACACAATCATAGATTGCAATCCCGAACAAGCCAAGATGAAACTGACACTGACGAGAGTGCCATCAGAATGCTCCAACGGGACGAAGAAGCCATTCTCTCCGAGAGGCTCAGTCAGAATCCAGCGATTACCACCCCATTCCGAGACTGGGATCTCACCTCCTCCGTGCAAATCTACCATCATCGGCCCCATCTGATAACTTCCGAGGCCTGCGAATTCGAGCATGACTTCAGTATTCCAAGCGGTGGCGTAAACTATCGCCATATTCAGACTGGGAATGCTGTATGCCACGAAGTAAGGAATCACTGCCCAGACAACACATCCTCGGAACCAGATTAGAGCCTCAGGGGAGAGATCCCAGTTCCTGACTTCCCAGATGCCTAGAGCTATTCCCAAAGGCAAGGCTGAGACAGTCATCAAAAACAGCACTGGATCCTCTATCTCGATGTAGTAGTACGAGTGCAGGTAAAGGAATAGCCCGATGCAGATCCATCCGAAGGCCGAAAAGTACGGTGCCTGAGGAAACTCCCTGCGATGAAATCCTACGGCGAGGGATATCGCACCTATCCCACATATGACGAGTTTGAGTGCCGAGTCAGTAACTCCTAGAGTATCAGCCAAGTGACCCACTAATGCGCCCAATGGCTCCTCCATGACCTGTTTCGGGCCATTAACCCGTAAATACGATGCCCTCCCCCGGGCTCACATGAGCGATATGGGGTTCGACTTCGGTGGATTCGCAGATTCGTATATCTCCAATCTCAAGAATGCCCTTGATTCGCTGCCTAGAGGGCCATTGGAGAGGTTTTGGCAACTCGTGGGCGAAGCTAGAGATTCAGGTGTGTGCATACATTTCATCGGCAATGGGGGAAGCGCTGCAACACCTTCACACAGTGCCGGTGACTGGTCCAAAGAACTCTCAATCAAGACGATCTCCCACACTGACAATGTCGCATCAATGACTGCATGGGCTAATGACACCGACTACAGCAACGTTTTCGTTGGACAACTCTCAACTTTCCTCACTCCCGGTGACCTCGTGGTAGCATATAGTGGCTCAGGAAACTCATCCAATGTCGTCAATGGCTTGCAATATGCGAGTGACAATGGTTGCACCACAGTCGCAGTAACAGGTGATTTTGATGGCTCTAAAGGCGGCTTAATCGCTCAAATCGCTGATGTTGCTATCGTAGCACCAACTGACTCCATGGAGAGGATTGAGGACATTCAACTAGTCATCAATCACATTGTAAAGGAGGCCATCAAGGCTCACAAAGGGTTGTGATACCCTGCTTGCACCCTGTAGAGACGACGTCGACCTCAAGTCCCCCCTCTCACTACCCCAGATGCCCGAAGGAGTGTCATGGAACGGCAGTATTGCATTCCTAGACCGCGATGGTGTCATCAACATCGGCTCACAAAATTACGTTAACACCCCCGATGAGGTCGTACTTCTACCCGGCTCAGCCGAGTCAATAGGTAGTCTGCGTAGATTAGGCTACAGGGTGTGCGTAGTAACTAACCAATCACCGATTGGAAGGGGAATGTGGAGTAGTGAGAATCTGGCATCTATTCACAAGCGTCTGCAGGATATGGTGCTCGATTCAGACCAAGATGCTCACTTCGATTTGATTCTCCATAGTCCGTATGCACCATGGGAAGGGGCTTGGGCGCGTAAGCCATTCCCAGGCATGCTGGAAGCAGGTAGACAGTTAATCGATAAGGCATCAACAGATCCCAGTCTGGAAGGCCTTGAGATTATGTACGGAGATGATTGGGCAGATAGGCCGGATGACACATCTTCATTCATGGTAGGTGATAGGAAGGTGGATATGATCGCTGCTTCGAGATATGGAATCAAGGGTTATCTCTGTAATCCTGAGACTGGGTTGAGTGGAGTGATGGAGGAGATAATCTGACGTCTCGAGACTCAGTCGTCATCGGCCTAGACGACACAGACAATCCTTCTGCAGGCTGTACTACCGAATGCTTCGATAATCTGTTGTTGCACCTTTGCGAAAGAATCGATGGATTGACGGTTATCAGCAGAAGACTGGTCCGATTGTGGCCATTCGCGCCGAGAAGAACTCGTGGAAACGGAGCTCTTTCGGCTGTCATAGAATTAGACTCAGAATCTCACGAAACATTGTTCCGGGAGTGTAAGACATGGTTCGAAGAACTCCTCATTGAACATTCATTAGCATCGCAAGGGCCAGAGCATGCTTCTCCTGTACTGCTGATTTGTGCCTCAGACCCCCCTCCTCATTGGTATAATGAGACTGTCAAGGGCCTCGTTGATCTCGAACCCCGTCTTGCAGAGATCGAGGCCATGGGGTTAACTATGCTATCCGGTAATCGCAAGTGGGGTGCGATCGGAGCCAGCGCAGCAGTGGCCTGGTCACCTCAGAACGACTCGACTTGGGAATTAATCGCCTGGAGGGACCCGGAGAGAATTGGAACCAATCGAAAGATTACTTCACGAGCAGTTCACGAATTGGAGCAGTATCATCCTCGGACTTTTGTTAATCGAGACCCCACCAAAGGCAAGGGCTTGATTGCACCTAGAACTCCTTGCCCCGTCCTCTATGGCATTCGAGGAGACTCTGCACAATCTGTTGAGCATGCTCACTCATGGCTCCAGTCAAGAACCGATGTAGAATTATCAAACAGATACGCCATTCATGTCACCAATCAACTTTCTGATGACCATGTCAACGGAACTCAATCGGGGACTGTGTTATCGGCGCCCAAACACACCAAAGGAGCCCACTCGAACATCATGGTCACCACCAATGGTAATGCGACTAAGTTGGTCGCTTTCAATGAGGGCGGGCAAGTCAACAAGTTACTGAGGTCCCTACGTCCCGGAGACAGAATCTCATGGGTCGGACTCAAAGCACCCGATGGTTCGATCCATCTTGAACGACTCTCTGTTTCAGACACAGTTCCCCGAGTAACTTCACGCCCATTGTGCTGTGGAAACACTATGCGTAGTTCTGGCTCAAGGATGCCAATCAGATGCCTCAATTGCGGACGTACCTTAGACAGATATTGGGTCAGCACTTCTCATGACATAGACTCGTTCGACACCATCGAGGATTGGGTTGAACCAACACCCTCCAACAGAAGGCACTTGGCCAGACCTCTTGAGTTGGGTGTGCCGGGAAGATGATTCGATGCAGAATGCAGATCTAATTACAGCGGTGCTGATTATCACAGCCCTGCTACTATTCCGACGACTAATGCAACTTTCTAGAAGGAATTCTACAGAAACGCATGATGATGGTTACACCGGCAGAGCACTGGATCCCGACGCCCTGTCCCGACCTGATGAGGATTCATTACGTGAATTAGACAGACTCATTGCGAACAGATTTCCAGAAGATGAGTAGATTGCACCTACTAAGATGGAGAATGCTAAAATCTTTAGGGTCAATTTTAGTAATTTTAACTTTTCTATCATTTCAGACTCTAAAAGAATCTTTTGGTAAATTAGAGCCCTAGCCTCAATATTTGAAAGGGATTTATAAGAATTTTCAGCTGTAAGCAGCTGGTTTATATTAAATTGAAAACGCTTATATATTTCAAATAAATCTTT
>CAXEUQ010000090.1:0-4674 GCA_963999425.1 uncultured Candidatus Poseidoniales archaeon
TCTCGAGCGCCATGGTCTGAGCGATTGCTACGCACTCTTCTCCGAACGAGCGCATGTAGAATGATAGCTTACCAGTCCTCTGCATCTTCATCATGCGGTCATCGAAGATTCTGAGTCTGACCATGTGCTCGAGTCCCTTTCTGAGCTCATCTGCATCCAGCCCGGGATCCCATGCTCCAGATGCCTTGTTGTCGTCACCTAGAACTCGGATTAGCCCCGCTGCGTGAGGGACTGTATCCTCGTAACTACTCTTCTCGGGGTCGGGCATGTCAAGGTCTCCGGGCTGCCAAGGCCAAGATTCGAAACTGGCCTCATCGCCGGGGCGATGAGGAGCATCAGGGATATTCAGGCTGGGTTTCTTCTTAGCCATACAATCACCTAACTCTCCACTTGTCCACCTAGAAGGACAGGGGCTCCTCCTCGAGCCTCCTCCCAGAGCAGACCGGCCCTGTAACTCGAGCGAACCAGAGGCCCACTAGCCACAGCCTTGAATCCGATTTCACGAGCCTCTCCATCCCAACTTGCAAACTGCTCGGGCTCTGGGAACCTGTCTACAGGTAGGTGACGCTCACTAGGCTGCAGGTATTGACCAAGTGTCAGCATATCCACTCCAGCATCGAAAAGCAGCCGCATTGCTTCGCTCACCTCTTCATCGGTCTCTCCGAGACCGACCATAATGCTTGACTTGATGAGAATATCAGGTCGAAGCCTGCGAGCCTCGCGTAGAATGCTGAGTGATTGCTCAAAAGACGCTCTAGGGTCACGCACCACCGTGTCGAGTCTGGGAACGCATTCCACATTGTGTGCAAACACCCTGAGAGGCAGGTCATCGAGCAACTCGCCGAGAGCCTCGAGATTCCCATCTAGATCGGAGCAGAGCAACTCTAGACCAACTCCGGCACAGCGCTCATTCACAGCAAGGATGCAATCTCTGTAATGTCCCGCACCGCCGTCTTGAAGATCGTCTCTGTTGACGACCGTAATCACTGCGTGGTCTAGCCCCATCCTCGCCACAGCCTCGGCTAACTCGGATGGCTCGGATGCATCTAACGCAGGAGGAATCTTTTCAGTACCAACAGCACAGAATCTGCAACCTCTGGTGCAGACTTCCCCGGCCACCATGAATGTGGCCGTTCCCCTGCCCCAGCAGTCGTGCACATTGGGGCAGCGAGCCTCCTCGCACACAGTGTGCAGACCGTGTTCGTGAACGCTTGAGCGCGTCTCGTTGTACCTGACTTGGGCATCACCAGTCGGTAGCGAGGTCTTGAACCACGCAGGAAGGCGCTTTCGCAATGCCTTTCTTCGCTCAGTAGCACTCTGTCTGGATACTCCGCCACAGCCTCCCGCGAGAGTCGAATCCGCGTCGATGGTAGGGAGGCGAGGTGCCATCGAACCGTCGGATGGAGTACCGAAATTAACCATTCTGCTATGCTTGTCCTCCCAGTACGTGCTCATACAACTGGTAATATCAGATGTTGCCCCCGGCCAACCATGACCGAGGGCACTGTGCTAGTCACAGGCGGGGCCAAGCGCATCGGCAAGGCAATTTGTCTGCGCTTGGCTGAAGAGGGATATTCCATCGCCGTACACTACCGTGACTCAAGCAGTGAGGCCGACGAGGTTGTCGCAGCCATTGAGGAGGCAGGCGGAACCGCGTTCTCAGTTCATGCCGATCTCGCAGACGCCGAATCAGCTTCTACTCTTGCATCGAGGGCGAGCGAAAACGGGTCGCTGTGTGGCATTGTCAACAATGCCTCGCTATTCATCCACGACGATATCCAAAGCATCGACACAGAGAATTGGGACGCTCACATGGATGTAAACGCGAGATCTCCAATGCTCCTGATTAGATCGTTGAATGATATTCTTGAGGGAGACCAAACTGCCTGCGTGGTTAACGTGCTAGATCAGAAAATCGCTGAACCCAATCCAGACCACCTATCCTACACTGCTTCGAGATACGCTATGCTAGGGCTTACCGATGCTCTAGCCCGAGGCCTCGCTCCCAGCATCAGAGTAAACGCTGTGGCTCCTGGACACACCCTACCTAGTGATGACCAGACCGAAGCAGGATTCGCTAGAGCCCAGTCGGAATCTCCACTAGGATTCGGGCCTAGGCCTGAAGACATCGCAGATGCTGTCTGCTATCTGATGGGCGCCAGAGCGGTCACAGGCCAGATTCTATTTGTCGACTCAGGTGAGAGATTCTTATCGCGAGCCCGAGATGTGCTGTTTGAGACGGAGTGAATATGTCGACTAGCCACAGTGAAGCAATCGAGGCACTGCTCACCACCGGAGGAACAGCCTCGTCGCTGTTTCTTGAGGGTGCTATCAGGCAGGTAGATGTTGGAGTGCACGAACACGAACAAGACTCTCCTCAGAGGGTTATGTTCGATATCCATGTCGTGGTCGACGATTCTAGGCCGTCCAACGACTCGATAGACCAAGTCCTCGACTATGAGTATCTGGTTTCCTCCCTCGACAGGGCCGTTGCGATGGATCGCCCCTCGCTGTTGGAGACTCTTGTAACCAGACTGCTGGATGAGGTATTGGCGCCTGCTGAGGTCCTAGCGGCCTCTGTCAGTGCCAGCAAACTCGATGTCACAGATGACGACTCCAGACTGGGCTGCGCCATGACTAGAGTCAAATGATGGTGCAGGGGGCAGGATTCGAACCTGCGAAGCACTTTGCACCGGAGCTTAAGTCCGGCCCCTTTGACCGCTCGGGTACCCCTGCAGCCGGTCAGCGGGGCCTTCTTCACTTGAACCGAGCGCAAGATACCGTCCTGAATTGACTCATCTCGTACCCTTGGGGTACGAACGCTTTAACGCCACTCTGACGGCCGAATCATCGTGCATACGAGCAGTAAGCCGAATATCGTCCCGGGCCAAGTCCACTTGGCTGTCTTCGTAGCGATGCTGCTGCTAGTTCCGATTTACTCACCCATCGGAGAGCCTTCGGAACTGCGGACTTCCGAGCCGCTGATGGCCCAAGATGACATCGAACTCAAGATGTACACACTCTATCTGGCCTCGCAGAATACATCGGCCGGAGGGGATGGCTATCTCACAACCGAGGTTCCGGACTCGGGAGGTCAAGACTCAGCCAGCGCACTAGATACAGAGATAGATTTCAGATCCAGCGACATGCTGTCTTCTCTGGTTGTTCATGGCAGATCTCAGCACGGCAGCTCAGGCTCCTACTATGTGCCACTCGACCTTTTCCTTAGGGCCACCGGCCCCAATGGTGCTACCGTAGACTGGACAATCACTCTGAAGGCCGGTGGCTCGCAAGTCGGCACCGCCTCATGGAGCACCGATGCCTGCACTCAGGGGATTACCAACAGTTGCAGTTTCGACCATGAGGAACTCGATGTCGATCTAGGCCAGGACCAGTCTTTCACGGTTAGTAAGGACGAGATGATGGAGATATCCATCTCGGCTGAGATGAGCGGCTGTGATGGCGGCTCGTTCCCAGGCGGCTCAAGTTGTGAAGCAGAGGTTGCATGGAACGAGATAGATGGCGAACCAGACAGGTTCTCGCAAATCGAGGTAGAAGCCAATGCGATTTCGAACAGCCTAGTACTTCTGCAGAGAGAGGGCGCGGAACTGGCCGAAGGACCAGAACTAGACTGGTATCCCAACGACATTCTTTCTGACAGGTCGATGCAGTTCACATTTGATGTCAAGAGCTCTTTCGGCAGGTACGACATCGAATCGACTCGACTCCTAATGCGTGACCCCAACGGAGTCTATCGAATCGACCATATAATCAACGAGGACGATGAGGACATCGAAGACACGAGTCAGGGGATTTTCGGTGAGTACATCTGGACCTATCCCGGTGGCCTGCCGGCTGGAGAGTACTCCGTCGAACTTGAGATTACTGATATTCAGGGCAACGACTTCCTAATCGAGCACGAGCCTATTGAGATGCATCAGTGGGGCGTATCAATCAACCACCGACTCGACAAGACCACAGAGTACATTGCTCCCGGCCAGACCACGGCAATCCCTCTGCAGTTAGTGCACAAGGGAGACTCGACCAAGTCGATGGAAGTCGAGCTTGAAGTCCTGACCAATCTTGGCAGTTCTTGGATTCTCGAGTTCGACTCACCGGGGGGCTACACTCTCAATGCTGGAGGGGACATCCTCAACCCGATTCTTACTCTCACTGCTCCCGATGACCTCACAGGTACTCCCGAGAGCATAGAAATCAGAGCAGTGGCCGAGGCAGAGGTGGAAAGTGTCCTGCAGGTGGTACATCAGGACATCCTGCAACTGGACCTCGACAAGATTGACGTCTTCCAACCACCTGAGGTATCGGTTTGGAATGAGGATCACGACATTCAGATGGCCAACTCCACTAGGCCCGATGACTTCGACCAGACCGCTCCAAGATACGTTGAGTATGGTGAGTTCACCCCCTTCCTCCTAGAGATATTCAACACCGGGTTCGATGCCGACACCTTCCGCGTCGATGTGCTGCAGCGAGCCAAGTCAATCATTCAGATCTACGACAACGAGACCGGTCAGAGAATCCTTGAGGATGAGGGCGACGGGACATTCCACACAGCCATCCTTGAGCGCCACTCGACCCAGGTCCTACTGTTCAACATCAAACCCTCTTCCGACCGTGATGACCCAGACATAGGTCAAATCGAAATCGAGGTAA
>CAXEUQ010000091.1:0-4671 GCA_963999425.1 uncultured Candidatus Poseidoniales archaeon
TCATATACGCGCACATCTGACTGGTACCATTAATCAGTGATAGGCCCTCTTTGGCGCCCAATACTACAGGACTGAGATTACTTTGATTGAGAGCTTCTGTACTGGATGTTTGTGACCATCCATCTTCGCCGCGTATCATACAGTCTCCTTCACCAATCATAGCCAATGACATGTGAGAAAGTGGCGCCAAGTCTCCCGAAGCACCTAAAGATCCGATTCTAGGCACTACTGGGGCAATGCCTGAATTCACCATCGATAGTAACAAATCTACTATCTCAGGGCGGATTCCAGATACACCTTTTGCAAGCGAATTTGCTCTGAAAACCATCATCAGAAGCACTTGTTCAGGTTCCATGGTATCGCCAACACCACAAGCATGACTCCTGATTAGATTCGTCTGTAAATCTTCCAAATCATCACCATCGATGCGCACGGACGACATCGCTCCAAATCCGGTATTGATGCCGTAAACCACCTGATCGGAAAGAAGGATTTGTTCGATTGCGTTTCTTGAGATTAACATCGCAACTCTAGCATCTTCTGAAAGTATAGCTCGGGCCGAGCCGTTAGATATCGCCACGGCTTCCTCAAGGGTGAGTGATTGACCGTCAATCACAACCTCGCGCATGGGGCAGCGACACGTGATGGACAAATAGAGTCATCGAGGCTATTCGAATATACTATCTAGCAACTTATCATCAACGATGTTTGGCATAGTAACAACAAGTGAATCATCAGATTCGACTGCATCATTAACGGTACTGATAGCGGCATCATTTCGGGCCCACGATCTCCTTGCTAGGCCGTTGATAACATCCCACGAAATCATAGAATTGATTCGTTTAATGGAATCTTCACTACCATCAATTACTAGCCCGAAACCGCCGTTGACAACTTCCCCCCATCCCACACCGCCTCCATTATGGAGACTGGTCCAAGTAGCTCCCCTGAAGGAGTCCCCTACGAAATTGTGCACTGCCATATCTGCTGTGAACATCGAACCGTCGCGAATATTTGCAGTCTCACGATACGGACTATCTGTCCCACCTACATCGTGATGATCCCTACCCAGAACTATTGGTGCGGATATCCTGCCTTCACAGATAGCTCGATTGAATTCTAGAGCGATTTTAGTACGCCCAACCTCGTCGGCATAGAGTATCCTCGCTTTACTTCCGACAACCAAGCCATGCTTGCCCGCCTCCTTTATCCATCGGATATTATCGTGATACTGAGTTCGTACACGTTGATGACAATTCTCAGCAAGATCACTTAGTACTTTGACTGCGATATCATCGGTAACTCCTAGATCTTCATCAGTACCAGAGGTGCAAACCCACCTGAATGGACCAAATCCATAATCGAAGCACATAGGGCCCATGATATTCTCAACATATGAAGGATATCTGAACGATCCGTCATCAGTTAGCACATCAGCTCCGGCTCTGCTAGATTCGAGCAGGAAGGCGTTACCGTAGTCCCAGAACACAGTTCCTCTGTCACATAATTGATTGATACTGTCCACATGCCTCCTGAGCGTATTCTGAACTGCTTGTTTGAATGTTGTTGGGTCATCTTGTAACAATTTACGACCTTCATCGAAACTGATTCCCACTGGCATGTAGCCACCAAGCCAAGGATTGTGAAGACTGGTCTGGTCACTTGCTAAGTCTGGAGTGATATCAGAATCCACTAGATATTCCAACAAATCGACAATGTTTCCAAGATATCCAAGAGAAACTGCTTCTTTGGATTCTATTGCGGATTGAGCCCGTTGTGCCAATTTATCCAATTCATCGTACAATTCTGTCAACCAACCTTGCGAGTGGCGTTTGTTCGCAGCAATTGGATCAATTTCAGCGATTATACACACAGCACCTGCTATTACAGCCGCCTTGGCTTGCGCTCCTGACATTCCACCCAGGCCAGAAGTGACATACAGCACACCACCTAAATCAGAATCACTGGGTAAATTGAGGTACTTCCTAGCAGCATTGAGTATTGTGATAGTGGTACCATGAACAATTCCTTGGGGCCCTATGTACATGTAAGAGCCAGCAGTCATCTGCCCATACTGAGATACACCGAGAGCATTCATGCGCTCATAATCCTCCTGTGTGGAGTAGTTTGGAACCACCATCCCATTCGTCACTATTGCAAGAGGAGCATCTTTGGAAGAGGGAAATACACCTAGAGGGTGGCCTGAATACATCACTAGCGTCTGCTCTTCAGTAATCTGAGAGAGGTACTTCATAGTCAATAGATACTGAGCCCAATTCTGGAATACCGAGCCATTTGCTCCGTAGGTAACCAGCTCATGCGGGTATTGAGCGACCCTAGGATCTAGATTGTTCTGAATCATTAGCATCATTGCAGCAGCCGATTCACTCTTCGCATCATATTCAGAAATAGGCCTAGCATACATTTCGTAATCCGGACGGAAACGATGCATGTAGATATGACCAAAAACATCCAATTCATGTAAGAATTCTATGCCCAACTCCTCGTGCCACTCAGATGGAAAGTACCTCAATGCATTTTGGATTGCCAACCTCCTCTCATTCACATTCAGCACCTGAGGTCGGTTGGGGGCGTGAGGAACCGAATCATCCAGATTCTTAGGTTCGGGCAGTCGTATAGGGATGCCCGCGGAATAATCAATCAAGATCTCACCAACCAAGCCTTTCAATACACACGGCACTAACATTCGACACTAATCGATTACATTCAATGATGGATAAACGCGTATCGTCGTCTATCTGTTCCACATCATTACCAGATATGTAATGAGTGTTGATCTTGATATTCATCTCGGCTATCTTAGCCGCAGAATGTGCTAATTCTGCTGAAGCGGCCAAATCAGTCAGTGCATTTGCATTACACACTTTAGACAAAACAAGCAACCTCTCTAAGAGCGCTTGAGAAGCATGGACAGTTTGCAAAGGCACTATTGCAGCACCGATTGTTGCTTCCCTGATAGCCTCAGCGCGCATTGTAGAATCAGACTGATCTTTGGGTAATCGATAAGCATCCATGACCGCGTCAAAGGCCGCAGCATCCCTCTTAGCCAAAGTAACTGATGCTGCTATTAGACTCTCAGACTCATCTACTATTGAATTGGCAATTGAGTGTCCTTGAGACCACTTCTCACTTTTCAAAGTCAATCTCGAAACCATGGCGGCTAGAGAGTGGGCGTGAGCAAGGCTGAGTGCAGCCACCGATCCACCTCCAGGGGTTGGTTCGGACGATGCTATAGAGTTCAGAATATGCAAATATCCATCATTCATTACTATCCCCCCGTATCGCCCATTCGATTATGTTTGAGTGGGGATCGAATTCATTCAATTCATCAAGCATTAGACCGTTAATCGCATAATTAACTAGAGTTTCACTATCTGCATCGTCGCCGTTGTAATGACGTCCAGCATCGAGCATAGCTTCCAACGGCACGAGACCGACTAATTCCCCGGCAACTGCTTGCAATTCTATTTGGGCAGCCTCTTTACGTATTGCTTCGGTAACATGGTGCAAACCGGTCACTGAATAATCGAGCAAATTCATAGAAACTTGCGCAGTATCATCATCGTACATCCAACCAGCAGCTTGTAGTTGTTTGAACAGTCCCGGTGTTCTAACGACCTTACCGTCTTCATCACGAACTGTATCTCCATTATCGTCTTTGACGATTGATCCACTAGTTCTGATTCTGGATGCGATATAGTTGGCCTTAGACTTATCATCCGTATCTAGATTGACGTTGTATGCTATCAGAAGACTTCTCGCACCAGTCGCAGTAGCGCCCATTGTAGGGACAAACTGGCTAGGGCCGTAATCAGGAGCCCATTCATCTGAGGCGAGTTTGTCTTTCAGGCCCTCGTATTCCCCCCTACGGATATCTGGCAACCTTACACGTTGCTCTGAGGCTGCAGAATTTGCATATAGGTATACAGGAAGTGAATGGGTCTGTGAGATGGTATTTGCGAATCTATGAGATAACTCAATACATTCGGACATGGACACTCCGGTGATTGGGATAAAGGGGACAACGTCGACTGCACCCATCCTTGCATGCTCTCCACTATGATTCCTCATGTCGATTAGACTTAGTGCGATGGTTGTACATTCGATTGCAGCTTGAAGAACGGACTCTGGCTCGCCCACCATAGTTACCACAGTGCGATTGAAGTCGGCTCCCATGTCAATGTCCAGTAACGTGACACCATCGATATCGATGATGGGCCTAACGATCGAATCAATGAGATCTTTATTCCTGCCTTCGCTGAAGTTGGGAACGCACTCGACCAAGCGATTCATGTGTGATGCTCGGAGATGTAACTGATGAGGGTTGCTGATTACCCGTATAGTTCATCGGGGGAATCAGTCGTAGAGTCTCTCTTGATACGAATCTTAGTCATGGCTCTTGAGAAATCATCTTCCTGACATGAGTCCCTACTTTCTGAGATAGCAATTATTGCAGCTTCTGTTACCACTGACTTGATTTCGGCTCCGCTGAATCCGTCAGATAATATTGCGAGTTTTCGAGTATCAATCGATGTGTTGCTAGGTAGTCTGCTGACATATACATCGTAGATCTTCTCTCTTGCCTGTGTATTTGGTAAATCGATATTGATGATTCTGTCAAATCTACCGGGTCTGAGCAATGCTGGATCC
>CAXEUQ010000092.1:0-4656 GCA_963999425.1 uncultured Candidatus Poseidoniales archaeon
ACCAGGCATCCGCATCATCCCTCCAGTGGGAGACTGCCTTGAGTAGGACGCTGTCACGCGCCAACTCATCCCAAGGAATCTCGCTGCCCATGCAGGCGCGGTGTTAGCAGCAGACATCAACTGCACGACTCTCCGGCAAAAGGAATGGGGTTCGGTTTTCTCATTGTCATAGCGAGCAGCACCGTAAACGGTTAAACATCCAAAGTGTCGCTGCGGGTCTGCGGCGATGCCGCATGGGATGCGCATGACAGGACTTAGGAGAAGAATTTCGAATACGAACGAGGAACCCACAACGACCGATTTGAATGGGGCTACGCGGAAGTTGGTGGAACTGGTAACGAGAGCACGTGCCGTGGGGAGAGAGCAGGGTCCCCTAGTACCGGTCGAGGCTCTAGTGACGATTGAGAGAGACAGCTGGGTCTGGCAGATTGTCGACCGAGAAGTATTGGACAGCTTGAGTCACAGATTAGTGTTTGAAGGAATTAATGGCCGTAGAAGGGAGATTATGATGACGTCCTGCATCGACACAGCGATGAGTGCCGCTTCGAAGATAGTCGACCTCGATGACGGTTGCGTACTAATCGAGACTTTGGACCCCTGAGGGTCCCGATTCGCTCTCGCGGAATTGAAATAGTGCAGGTAGGTGCGACGCCCGATGGCCAAGGAGAAGAAGGGCAGCGGCATCCAGCAGGCAGCCGGCCTGATTAGGTACTTCGACGAGGAATCGGAGGACGCAATCCAAATCTCAAAGGGATCGATATACTTCGCATGCATTTCTTTCAGCGTCGTCGTCTATCTGGCTCATCACGGAGTCTGGTCCTGGATGTGGAACACTCTAGGGCTGTGATTATTCCTCTTCCGAGAGATCTACCAACGGCACCTCTTCTAACAGGTCCCCTGTAGCCCGTGCTTCGGACGAGCGGACCTGTGTGCTAGGATCGGCCTCTACGATTGCGCTGTAGGCTCTTCCAAGAGCACGCTCGACTGCAGGAGCGTTCCTGTCTGCCAGAGCCATCCTAGCCTCGTCGAGCGCTATCTTGGCGGAATTCAGAATCCCTTCAATCGAGTCGTCTGTACCTTTGAGCCGCCTCAAAGAGTCCTCAATCTCCTCAATCTCGGCGCTCATGCCCTCGCTTGCGTGTGAAATCAACTCCTCCCAAGCAGCCCTGTGTTCGGCCAACTGGGAACCAGTTGCCGACTCGAACTTACCCACTCGGACAGGCTCCCAAGGATTGTGCCCGAGCGAGGCCACGATATCGTGCACGCATCGCGCCCTCAATCCGTAGGGTCCCCGCAACTCGATTCGATTCATGAAGCAGGTCTTGAACAGGCCGAGGCCCCAGTAGGCCGAGCTAGTGATGGTCATCGTGAGCTCATTGGCTCTGGATACGAGCACCCATCTCTGTTCGTCGAAGGCTGGTGTCTGCTCGAAACGAGGAGGGTCGTGAGGTCCGAGGGATCTCAGAGCCGCTTGAGCGACATCACCGAGGTACACCTTGCCGCTTGAATCAGGCCAATTCAGGGACCTCAACCTATCCTCCTCGTCTATAGACATCTGAGGTTTGCCATCCCGCACCTGAGCGTACAGGATAGTCCGGCTCGGGTCTGACCCGACCTCGGAAGCCTCGCTATCCATGCTGCGGTGCGGGTGCGATTAGGATTGAACGTTGCGCGCCCGTGGTAATCGCTAAGTTCCTCCAAACCGAGCGCCCGTCGTGCCACGCAGGAAGTACGGCAAGTTGCAGAAGACCGTTGAGTCACCTCCATCGGACAACTGTAGCAGGTGCAGGTCGGGCAAGCACTGCCCGATCCCTACTCATCCGGGGTACACAATCCCTGCTGAACGCGAGTGGCAGGGTCCTGAGTCAGTAGAGAAGCGACACAACAAGAAGAACCCGGCTAGGAAGTAACTAGGGAACTCTCTGGTACGGCTCGGCAGCCTCTGTAATCGGGGCTTCGTCGACCGGATCCTCTTCGGGCAGATTGGAGATTTCGTTCTGGGCACGGTGATAGATTTCCCTTAGTGTCTGGTCTCCAATCTCAAGGTAGACTCTGGTCGTGGCGATGCTGGCGTGACCGAGCAGTCTCTGGATGGTCACAAGGTCGGCCCCGCGCTCCAGCAGACCGGTGGCGAAGGTGTGGCGAAGAGTATGCGGGCTGAGCCTTGAGCGAGGGATGTCGGCAGCATCGGCCAATCTATCGATTAGTTTCTGCACCGAGCGGGGATTGATTCTGCGACCACGGCTCGAGAGCATGAGTGAGCGCTTCTCATCCTCATCCTGACAGGTCTCAGCACGGGTGTTCCTAATCGGCATCCATGCTTCCACCGCATCTACGGTGGCTTGGGTGAATAGAACAGTACGGTCCTTCTCGCCCTTGCCGCCGATGACGAGGGCAGACTTGTCCTCCAAGTCCATGTCGTCGAGGTCGAGTCCGCATAACTCGGAGACTCGCAGTCCGGTGTCGAGCAGAATGGTGACCACAGGCTGAGTCAATGGATCCTCGGAACGAGTCGCTGCGGAGCGGACTCGGGTTAGCTCGTTGCGGCCCAGGGTGCGAGGCAGAGACTTGCTGCGGTTTGGTCTCTGAATCCAGTCTGGAATCGTATGTCCGACCCAGAGCAGGAGATGGGAGGCCGCGGCCATTCTCGCGTTGATTGTGGCAGGCTTGAGATCCCCAATGCTGTTGAGCCAAGAGTCCAACCTCCCCTTATTCGGGTCGATTCTACTGTGAATCTCCAGTACACTGAGAGTCTGAGCATTCTCCCAGTCGATTTCTTCCTCTCCGGGCAATGCAGTAGTGGCCAAGGTGCGGGCTGCGACAGTGTATGCTCTGATAGTGTGGGCACTCTTCTTCTCGGTCTTGAGCCTCTGAACCCAGCATTCGAACCAAGGTAACTCGGCCAGACCCTGCAGACGGGATGGAAGGGTTGGCCCCTCGTCTAGACCCAGTCCAGACAGTCTAGTGCCTAGCCTGCCGCCCATGGCGGCCTTCATCCAAACGTTCGGTGTCGCCCCTGTATCCTGTGTCATTTCTCGCCTCTGGCCAATCAAGGCCGTGCATCCCTGTCCCTACGGACAGGTCCAAGTCTCCCTATTCAGACTTGAATGCTTCTCTTCGGCAGGGTCGGGCGAAGCCCGTTTGAGAACCAGTTTGAGAACGCCGTCAATCTTGGACTTCGGATGCTTCTCTATGCATCTCGGAGACATCGTTTCCAGATGAAAGACCGGACTCGGAACGTGACTCCTCGAGCCTGTGGTTGAGTAGTTCGGCGACTTCGGCTGCGACTACACCTTCTCCGACTACTGACTCTATTCCCTCGAGTCCGGGACTTGAATTGACTTCAAGTACCAATGGGCCGTTTCTAGCCTCAAGCATATCCACTCCAGCGAGATCTAGCCCGAGTTTGTTCGCTGCTGTAATTGCAACCTTCTCAAATCGTGGACTCATCTTGACAGGCTCGACACTGCCTCCCAAGTGGAAGTTAGATCTGAACTCAGAGCCATGCGCTCTCCTGCGCATCGCCGCTACCACCTTTCCACCCACGACTAGAGCTCTGATGTCCTTGCCGTGCGATTCCTGAATGTACTCCTGAACTAGAGGTCGCATATCGCGCTCAAGCATCTGGTAGACCAACTGCTTAGCCTGCTGTTCGGTATGTGCTAGGAACACCCCGGAGCCGTGCGTACCCTCATTGCTCTTGATTACACAAGGAGTTCCTCCAACCTGATTTACAGCGCGGACAGTATCCTGCCAAGTCCCCACGTTTGCCGTGATTGGAACGGGAACTTCTGCTTCGGTCATCAGTTGACAGGCTACGAGCTTGTCTCGGCTTTTGGCGATTCCAGAACTGGAGTTGATTACAATCACACCCATCCGCTCAAACTGCCTGACAACGTGCACACCTCTGCGAGTGATTGAATGACCGATCCTAGGAATGACCGCCTCGCACTCGAGCGGCCAACCCTTGTAGTAGATTCTACCACCCTCGTCGTCGACCAGTACAGTGAGTTTGAGAGGGTCGATGATTCGCACCGCCCAGCCCACTTCCTCAGCGGCCTTGGCTAACTGCTTGGTGCTGTACAGCCCGGGCCCCCTCGAGAGGATAATCAGGCGCGGGTCCATGTTACCCGCCGCCCCCGTTCCCCTCTTGAGACCTTTCATCGGAGTTCACGAACATCTCAGCGAGTGTGCGTCCTGCAAGGCAGGACGCCGAAGGGGTTGAAAGCCTCCTGTATTCGCTGCTAATGGATAGAATGTCGACTGAGGGCGAGCCTGACCGGGACCAACTGTCCGCGATGAAGGTCAGCGAACTGCGTCAGATGTGCAGCGACCAAGGTCTGCTAGTATCGGGTAAGAAGGACGACCTGATTAACCGGCTACTGGGGGTCGAGACGAGTGGAAAAGAAGTCTCAGAGACGGCCGACGCTGCAGACGAGGACCTCGACGACGCCATCGACAAGATGCTGGCCAGAGTCCGGGGCGAGGAGGCCGAAGAGCCTGAGGCCGAACCAGAGAGTGAGCCCGAAGATGAGACCAAAGAGGAGGAGGCTTGGTACTCTGAGACGGAGAAGGCGATAGAGGCGGAGGTCATTGAGGCCGAGATAATCGAGTCCTCAGAATTAATTAATAAAGAATTAAAAAATTCTAACCTAC
>CAXEUQ010000093.1:0-4656 GCA_963999425.1 uncultured Candidatus Poseidoniales archaeon
CCACTGGTGCTCGGATATGGGAACCAACCCATTGCGATGAGGTCTCCATTGGTCGCTTGCACGATGCTGCCTTCGCCAAGTCCCTCTTGACCGGGCACGGTCGGTTTGGGAAGCAGGCAGCCGAACTGAGAGAGAATAGTCGGTCGCCACTCCTGCCAGGTGTGGCCACGGTCCTCGCTCCAAGTCGGATACTCGCCACCGAAGTTCAAAATCCAGCCCTCTTTGGTTGCGGCTAGGTAGTGCTCGCAGCAGTTTCCTCCGTGCTCATTGCCGTATACTGTCCACGATGCATTGCCCCAAGTCTCATTGGAGAACGGGTCGCCAACGACGAAATCACGAGGGTCTTCGTATGACGATGGGACGTCGATGTAGTGGTAGCCAGTGTCCCAGGGGGCGCTGCTCTCTGATTCGGTCTCGCCGCCACCAAAGCAGCCAGCCAGCGTCATGCTGGTGACCATCATGACGGCCAGGACTACCCTTGTCCTAGACTGGCCGACCATAACACACCCGGGATATGGCTGTATTTCGCACTTCGCACGTGATGCGCCCTGCAAGCAGGGCGGTGGGGTTCAAAACCTGAAGCGGTGCGTTGGTGGACCATGCGCCGCGTCGCCGTCACCGCAGCCCTACTGATGCTGATTACTAGCCTGAGTCCAATGATGGCCGTATCAGGACAGACTGCTCCAACTGATACCATATACATCAACGAGATTCTGGTTTCACCGAACAATGAGAACTATGGCGGGACTGACTGGAACGGCGATGGCTCGATGGGGACTTACAGCGACCAATACGTCGAGTTGTACAATCCGACTTCACAGGCTATCGACATCGGCGGATGGTGGTTGGACGACATCGCCGATGGAGGCTCCCCTGCTTGCAGTATCGGATGGAATACGGTCCTTGAGCCCGGAGCATACATCGCCTTCTACCGCTCATGGACCGGAATAGAATTCGACTATTGGGACGGAGACACGATTCGTCTGCTCGATGGTTCAGGTATTGAAGTGGACTCGGTCAGTTATACAGGAGAAGACTCGGACTGGGATGTCCCTTACGGATTCGACTCTGGAGGAAATTGGGTTAAGCTGTCTGATGGCAGCCCGACTCCTGGAGGAGCCAATGACCAGGAATGGGGAGGAGCCAACCACCTTCAGGGCAACTGCTACCCTCCTCAGGATCATATTCACCGCGGCGAGTACATCCTCGAGGGGCGCGTAGTCACTATGGAATCTGAGAATTCGGTGATTGACGACGGCAGGATACTCGTAATCGATGGGATTATCGAGGCGGTTTGGAGCGCGACTGACAGCGCACCTGCCGCTGCTCAAGGAGTAATGTCGGTACCAACGAGCGGTACTATCTATCCGGGATTCATCGACCCGCACAACCACGCCAAATACAACATCATCCCACTATGGGACCATGGCACCGATGGCTGGGACAACCGCTACCAATGGCAAGCTGAAGACTCCTACCGAGATGCAAAGGAGGTAGGATGTTCACTGACTGATTCGTCCGCGATGAGGTTTGCAGAGCTTCGAGCGATCGCTGGTGGGAACACAGCACTTCAAGGCAGTTCGACGTCAAATACCGATACTTTCGAGACTATGCTCGCTCGCAATATCGAACTGTACAACTTCGGCAGAGACTACATCCATACCAAGGTCTCTGAGTTGGAGTCATCTTACTCGGGCAATCACATCAAGGATGGTAATGCATCGGGCGAATTGGATGCGTGGTTCTTACATCTAGCAGAGGGTATTGACGAATCCAGCAGGGCTGAATTCGACATCCTAGTCCAGAACGACTTGCTAGTCGGCGAGATTGTAGTGATTCACGGAACTGGGCTAACTCAAGCAGAATTCGATGCGCTTGGTAATGTAGGAGGCAGCCTAGCATGGTCTCCGACTTCAAATCTCATTCTATATGGTGAAACGACTGACGTTGCCACGGCCAAGTCCGAGGGAGTCAACATCATGATTGGTCCGGATTGGGCCCCATCCGGGTCCAAGAGCTCGATGCACGAGTTGAAGACCGCTGACTGGTGGGATGAGAATGTTCTCGGTGACATCTTCACCGATTACGAGTTGGTTCAGGCCATCACTACGAACATAGTCGATGCCATCGGTTGGGGCGATCAGACAGGCCGTATTCAGGCAGGGCTAGCAGCGGACCTAGTCGTCCTAGACACTTTCCACTCTGACCCTTACAGAAACGTCGTCGAGGCGATTGACCCTGATGTGCGACTCGTAGTAGTCGGAGGGCTTGCTGTGTTCGGCGATGTTGACATCATGCAGGCGATGGATGATGAGATTCAGATAATCGAGGGAAAGGGTTTCACCAAGGCCACCGACATCACCTATGACGGAGTTCCTGAGGCTCAGCAGACGGTAGACGAGTTGCTTGCCGAATTGCAATCGTGCAATCAGGGAGCGCAAGTCCCTCTCGAATACCTGTTCACACTCGGTGATGAGCGTTATTTCGACGTACTGAACCGCTCTCTGTCGTTCCAGAACGGCAGAACAATCGACCTTTGGGGGGACTACTATGATGTCGAGTTGAATGAGGATGGACATCGCGTCGACGGGACAGTCGCTGGGGCGGGTCCAATCATTATTGATCCCGGGAACAGCGAGTCAGAGAATACTGAGGCATCCTGTAGTGATGGAGTGGACAACGATGGAGACCCGTACATCGACTGCGATGATTTCGACTGCAGCGGTACGATGGTCTGCAGCGAGCCTGAGCCAGTACCGGAACCCGAGTTGCCAGTACTTTGGGATACATACGGTCCGCGAGGCGGAACCATCCCACATCCAACCACAATCGAAGAGGGCATCCATCTCGAGGA
The DNA here is from genome assembly GCA_963999425.1 of uncultured Candidatus Poseidoniales archaeon. Lineage (GTDB taxonomy): Archaea > Thermoplasmatota > Poseidoniia > Poseidoniales > Thalassarchaeaceae > Thalassarchaeum. The sequence continues at coordinate 2,855 of CAXEUQ010000093.1, forward strand.
GTGCATGTCTGATGCGACTACGTTGGGGGATGCGGGTGTTCCTTCGATTCCTTCCAGTAAGATATTGCTGTGCGGTGCCATCTTGGTGGTTATGCAGCCGACTGATGAGTGCATCGAGTCCGAAAATTCGTTCTGTAACCTCGAAGTGGCCGATGCAATAGCTGTTCCCGGCCACATCTGCACAGATTCAGGGAGCTATCCCCAAGAGGTGACTTGTAGGGCTGCTTGGTTATTCATCGATGCTGAACAGGAAGAGTCGGGGCCAGAGCCGGAGCCGGAGCCGGAACCTGACAGTGAGGGTTGGATGGATGGGCCGCTTTACTGGGTCGTCGTATTCGTTGCACTGATTGTAATCGTCGGGTCGCTTGGAGTGGTCAACTCTAACCTACGTGCGAGGTCCAACAGAGATTCAGCAGTCTTGGTCTCCGAGGAAGAGTGATCAATTTAGGTGCCAAGTTGGACCTTCTGGCCCATCTTCGACTACGACACCCATCGAAGCCAGTTCGTCTCTAATCTCGTCTGCACGGGCCCAGTCCTTCGATTCCCTTGCGCTCTCGCGATCGACCAGTAGCCTCTCGACCCTATCGGCGACTTCTGCCCTATCCGAATCCGCCTGAGCTAGTCCAGACATTACATCCTCGGGTGATGGGAGCAAACCCAGTACTTCTCCGGCATGCTTCTCAAGCCAAGTCGCTACATCCGAACCGGTCGCAGAGGACACTACGGCTTGGACTTCGATTATCGCTGCCCTGGTGTTGAAGTCATCATCCATTGCAGCAACGAAGCGATTACTGGCTTCTGAGAGGTCAGAGTCCGACTCGGAATCTGAGATGAGTGAGTTCCCGTATGCCTGAACAAGCCTGTTGAAGTGAGTATTGGCCTCCTCAAGAAACTCCGGAGTGAGGTCAATTGGATTGCGATACGGTACACTCAGCAGAGCATAGCGCAGAGCCAATGGGTTGTGATTCTCGAAGGCTTCGCGGATGGTCCAGAAGTTGCCTAGGCTCTTGCTCATCTTCTCTCCGTCGACGTTTACGAAGCCATTGTGCATCCAGTAGCCGACCACGGGCTCGCTACCTGTGCAACACTCAGACTGGAAGATTTCGGCTTCGTGATGAGGGAACCTCAGGTCGTGTCCACCCCCATGGATGTCGAACTGCTCTCCGAAGTGGTTGAGCGACATTGCAGAGCACTCGATGTGCCATCCAGGTCTACCTTCACCCCATGGACTCTCCCAAGATGGTTCTCCAGGCTTGGCTAGTTTCCAAAGAGCAAAGTCGCGATGGTCCCGCTTGCCCGAACCGGTGTCTGCGACCCTGCCTCCAGCTCCTGCCCTCACCATCTCAAGTGTTTGTCCGGTCAACTGACCAAACTTCTCTGGAGCAGTATCGATCTCAAAGTATACTCCGTCATCGCCGACATAGGCGTGGCCCTTGTCCTGCAGAGTCGATATCATGTCGATAATCTCCGGTATGGTCTGAGTGACTCTGGGATAGTGGTCGGCCCTCAGGACGTTCATGGCGTCCATGACCTCGAGGTAGTCGTCGATGTTCCTGTTCGCGACTACTGAGAAGTCGACTCCTTCGGAGTCGGAGACATCGAGGATCTTGTCGTCGATGTCGGTGAAGTTCTGCACATAATCGACATCGTAGCCTGTAGCCTCTAGCCAGCGATGCACCACATCGAATGCGAGATAGCAGCGAGCGTGGCCGAGATGGCTCGGTGAGTACGGTGTGATGCCGCACACATACATACTCACCTTGCCCTTCTCAAGAGTTGAGAGTTCGCGCTTCTCACGCGTA
>CAXEUQ010000094.1:0-4651 GCA_963999425.1 uncultured Candidatus Poseidoniales archaeon
GCAGGAGTGGGGAGGCATAATCCGGCACGGTGCCAAGTTGCTGTACGCATACGCCGAGGCTACCGTGCCCAAGCTGGCTGTAGTCACGCGCAAGGCCTACGGAGGCGCCTATCTGGCGATGAGTTGCAAGCATCTGGGCTCGGACTACAATGTTGCATGGCCAAGCGGCGAGCTGGCTGTAATGGGGGCGGATGGGGCTGTCAGCATCATCCATCGAAAGGAATTGTCAGAGGCCGATGATCCGGAATCTACTCACAGGGAATTGTCCGATGAATACCAGAGAAAATTCGGTGATCCGTACGTTGCAGCGAGGAACGGTTGGCTCGATGATGTAATCGAGCCGGCCCAGACCCGCAGCAAACTGGTCCAAGCCCTGCGCCCTCTCAAGACCAAGCGAGAGTGGGTCCCGCCCAAGAAACATGGAAACATCCCGCTGTGATTACAAGGATTCAAGCAGTTGCGACAGCGAGGGCAACTCGTCAACTCTATCAGGTGCAAAGAGCAACTTCCAGGCCTCCAAATGCTGGGCTGCCACCATGATTACTGCGAACTCATCTGCGCTTGCTCCATCTCCGTAGGAGATGGAAACCTGTATCTCAGCGTCCAGAGTGGCACTCTCTCCTCCGGCGGGAGCGGTATCCAAATCGATCCCAATCACTGCATCTCCGTTCTCGATGATAGCAGAGTCCCATGGTCCACTGACTAGTGGGCGCCTCCCCTCTTCGGCAATAATGAGGCCACCTTCATCTGCCCAAGCCGCAGCAATAGCACGAGCAGCAGAGCCGCCCCCACGCATCCTGAGGATACAGTCCTCGGGCTCGATGCCGATATGCCTGCAAGCGGCTACGAAACCCACTCCATCAGTACTCGTTCCCGACCAAGCACCGTCTTTGCACCTCAACTGGTTGACCGCATTGACTCCCTCCGGTCCGCTGACGCCCAACCTCTCTTGCGGAGAGTGCTTGAGCGGGGCGGTGCAGGAAACCCAGACTTCACCTTCTAAATCATCGAGCAGTGATGCGAACTCATCTATTCCTCTAGCTTCGAGAAACACCGGAGTAGCGGCATCCATTCCCAGATGCTCTCCGACCAGCGAGAACAGCCGTGGAGTGAGCGAATGCGAGATTGGATAACCGGCAATTCCCCAGTAGTCAGGCATAGTACTCCCATGCTTGCCTCCATAGTCTATGCAATGAAGGTTTCAAGGCGGGCGGGTCGTCGGCGCGCTTGATGGACAGCGACCTCAAGATCGCCCGCAAGGCCAAGATGCGACCCATTGAGGAGGTGGCTGAACAATTGGGACTGGCTCGCAGTGACCTTGTTCTTCACGGACCTCACATCGCCAAGATCAACTGGGAAGCAATCAAGTCGAAGAAAAACTCCGACTCGGGATTCCTAGTTCTGGTCACTAGCATCAGCCCAACCGCATTCGGAGAGGGCAAGACTGTCACCACAATCGGTCTGAATCAGGGCCTCAACGCACGCGGGCACAACGCATGCTGTGTGATCCGAGAGCCTTCGATGGGACCAGTCTTCGGAATCAAGGGAGGGGCTGCTGGAGGCGGATACTCTCAGGTTCTGCCGATGGAGCAGATCAACCTGCACTTCACCGGTGACCTCCACGCTGTCACAGCCGCGCACAATATGTGCTCAGCAATCATCGACAACCACCTTCACCGGGGCAACGAACTGGACATCGACATCAATCGAATCTACTGGCCGAGAACCATCGACATGAATGACCGCAGCCTAAGGCAGGTCACCGTCGGTTTGGGTGGCAAGTTCAACGGAGTCGTGCGCTCCGAGAGATTCGACATCACCGCTGCAAGCGAAGTGATGGCGATTCTAGCGCTCTCAAAGGACTACGCTGACCTACGAGCGCGCATTGGTCGAATCATCATCGCCAAGTCAAACGCTGGTGAGCCGGTTACAGCAGAGCAACTTGGAGCGGCTGGAGCGATGACCCTGCTCCTGCGTGAAGCTCTGATGCCCAATCTGGTGCAAACACTCGAGGGCAACCCGGCCTTCATCCACTGTGGCCCGTTCGCAAACATCGCTCATGGCAACTCTTCCATCATAGCTGATGAAATCGCCCTTTCCTGCTCCGACTACGTCGTCACCGAGGCTGGCTTCGGCGCAGAGATGGGGGCTGAGAAGGCACTTCACATCAAGGCACTAGCAGCCGGCAAAGTCCCGGATTGCCTCGTTCTCAATGCAACAGTGCGCGCGATGAAGATGCACGGAGACGGCTTCGAATCTGGCGGTGGGCGCAGGCCGACCTCTGAGGAACTCGAGACTGAGAATATCGAGGCGGTGAGGGCAGGAGCAGCCTCAAACCTGCGCCGACACGTTCGCAACCTATCTGAGACTGGAATCCCGGTCATCGTCTCAATCAACCGATTCGAGCATGACACAGATGCTGAGTTGGATGCAATTCGCCAGGAGGCAATCGATGCGGGAGCGCGTGAAGTGATTCTCAACGAAGGATTCGCCAAGGGTGGAGAGGGAGCAGCCGAGTTGGCAGACGCAGTGGTGCAAGCCTGTGCAGACCACGATGCCGCTGGCAGACCTTACACTCCGATTGTCGAGGAAGGTATGGCAATCGAGGAGACCATTCTCAGAGTAGCCACCAACATATACGGGGCCGAAACAGTCGATTTCAGTGATGTAGCACTGAAGTCACTGGACTCGCTCAAGCAATGGGGCCTGGGCAATCTGCCCGTGTGCATGGCAAAGACCCAGTACTCTTTCAGCCACGAGCCCAAGGTGCTCGGTGCGCCTACGGGTTTCACACTCCCAATCAGAGAGATTAGAGTCAACGCCGGTGCTGGCTTTGTTGTCGCAGTTTGCGGTTCAATGATGACTATGCCCGGGCTACCTACAAGACCTGCTGCCCTTGACATGGACATGGACGACGAGGGCAGACTGACTGGTGCTTTCAGGTAGGATGTGGTCGAGTGCGCAGAATCAAGCGCTTGGATGAAGGAGTCAGACTCCGCTTGGATGACGAGAACGACCTGTGGACAGCCTCACAGTTGTGCAGCCCCGGAACACAGGTCGGAATGCTGTCACATCGCCGTGATTCAACTACTGGAACTCAGGCCGATAGCAGGGCCAAGAGTGCCGAGCGCAAACCGATGTGGATAGTTCTCGAAGTCCAGGAGACCGCATTCCAGCCCTTCACTGACAACCTCAGGGTCCACGGTGTGATCACCGAGGCCAAGATAGACATCGGCAGCCACCATACTCACGTCATCAGCCCCGGCTGTGAGGTAGAACTGACTCGCGAGGGAGGCCTGTCGAGAGCCGACAGATCCTTGCTCAAGGAGGCGCTTTCTGCTGGCCGCCGCCCTAAGTGCGGACTGTTGGTTGTCGAGTCCGATGAGATTCTCGTTTTCGAGGTCGCAGCCCATGGTATCCGCGATGTATCACAATTCAGTATGCGAGGAGGTGGCAAGCGGGCCGACGACTCTACGAGTGTTCGCAAGGGATTCTTCGAACGGGTGGCCATGGAGGTCCGCTTGGTGTTCCCTGACCAGATTCCAGTGGTGCTGTGCGGGCCGGGAATGGCGCGCGAACAGTTCGAAAAGCACCTGCGTAGCCTTGGCGCGCAGAATCAGATGATTAACGCAGCGACTTCGATTGGAGGCAGAGCCGCTGCCAATGAAGTACTCGCAGAAGGACTGGCAGACTCACTGCTTGGCGAGCATGCGCTGGTTCAGCAGGTTAGAGCAATCGAAGAGGGGCTGAAGCGCATCTCAACGAACGGTGCGGTAGCCTACGGCGCAGCTTCCATCGAGACTGCGGCTGAGCAGGGGGCGATTGAGTCACTAGTCATCGAGGCCTCGATGCTGAGGGGACAGGGAGAATCTCTCACCACAGACTGGAACGAAATCTCAAACTCAGTCGAGACCTCGGGAGGCAAGGTGATTCAGGCCTCTGTGGACCACGACTCGGGACAGCAACTGATTGGGATGGGCGGGGCCATCGCCCTGCTGCGCTGGAAGACCGAATAGGCAGCCTCTTCACCGTGTCCCGACAGCGACGAGCGTGACCGAAGCGACCGTGCGACTAGTCGGCTTTGGTAGGCCTGAGGGCGATGATGCACCCTCACGAGTACTCTCTCACGCCGCGAACAGGGGTGCGAGCACTAGGCTGGTGACCGACACGCACGGCTCCGGGCTAGACCGAATCGATCAGGGTGCAATCGACTGGAGAGAGTACCTTGAAGGAACTCACTGGCTAATCATCTCCGCTTCGACATCGCTCGCTGGGAACTCTGCCCGCTCTGCTTGGGGAGCATCGATGGCATTCGCAGAGCTGGAAGGCTCGAAGACGGTGATGATCGTTGACTTGCCAGAAGACTCGCAGCGATTGGCTGAGGCATGGGGTAACACGATAGAGAGAATCAGGCAAATCCACGTTCTATTCATCACTAGCGACGCTCTTTCCGAAATTTCCCGTCTTGAGGGTGTGGCCGAGCGAGACCTTCTGTTGGAAGTCCGCCAGAGAGGACTCGTCTCGCATGTATGTGGATTCATCGAGCCGAATCTGGTCCAAGTCGAGCATTCGCTGGGTTCGTTCAAGGTCGAATCGGCTTCCTCAATCTCAGAGATGTTGTGGCTAGCCGAATTCGTCTGCGAGTTACCAT
>CAXEUQ010000095.1:0-4636 GCA_963999425.1 uncultured Candidatus Poseidoniales archaeon
AGAATTATCCGTTCTTTTTCCACAATACAAAATAATATCTCCTGTATTTAATTTTGTATCCATAGTTATTATTATATTATGTATTATTTTAGATTTTTTAACATTTTTTTTGTTTTTTTCAATATGTCATTAATTGAAGCACACTTGTTTCTTTGTATTTGTATGTCATAATATCATTCCTTTGGTAACAACTGCTCAATCAGCATAGCAAGGCCAGCTGCTGCTGCGCCCATTGCTAGACCTCCAAGTAGAGCTGAATTGAATACATCATCAGCACCTACTTTCTTCGATTCTTCTCTCATTTTCTTCAGGTGGTACGCGACTACTTGTTGAGATGCCCCGATTGTTTCGGCTATCTCCTTCTGCGACCATCCAATAGCTCTGAGTTTCAGAATCGAGGCGATCTGTTGTGGGCTCAGCGGCATGTTGCTCAAACCCTCAGAAGGGGTATCTTACTATAATATTTTGTATAATACAAATTTCTTTTTGTAATTACACAATACAATCATTGTGTATCGTAGTATAGAATTATGCCAAAGCCGATTAATCAGAGACTGTAGTTTGGAGCATGCAGCGGTGCGGCATCGAAGAGGTCTCAGCGGCTCTGGACTCAGAGGATGTCACACTGATCTTGGCTCGCAGAGACACCCAGGACTCTGCGGTCGCAAGCCTATGTGAGCTCGCTGAGAGCAAAGGCATCTCCGTCATCGAGGGCTCCAAGAGTGACTTGTGGAGAATGGCTCGGCTCAATGAGGGAGATGAGCCTCCCGGAATTCTAGCACTAGTTGGAAGAAAGCCCGATGCAAGTATCGAGGAAGTGCTTGCGAATGGAGGACTGGTGTGGTTGTTGGCAGGTGCTCGTTATCCTGTCAATATCGGTTTCACAATTCGTACTGCAGAAGTCAGCGGGGCTGATGCTGTTTTTGTTGATGGAGATCTCAACCATGACGAGCGCAAGGCTGCCGTTCGCGCCTCGATGAAGGCTCACCGGTTCATGCCCGTACACTGGGTGGATGGGGATGAGATAGTTGCCAAGGCTCACGAGGCCGGATTCAAGGTCGTCTCACTCGAAGACACCGGAGACAGGGGGCCCTGGGATGAGGACCTGACTGGTGATGTGATGCTGGTGGTTGGTGGTGAGCGGGATGGGATACCCGACTCGATACTGAGCGCATCTGACTCGGTAGTTCGCATACCAATGGCCGGGTTCGTCCCCTCATACAATCTGCAGGCCCCTATGGCGGTAGTAGCAGCAGAGGCAATGAGGCAGAGAAGCGGCTAGGCTAGCCTCAACTCTCCATCTAGAACCGCTCCAGGTTCATGGGTCACCGGCTCCTCGCCTTTTCGCATCACTGCGGCCTTGTTGCCTAGCAATTCGTAGCGGCCGTGGTGGCACCTTAGGAAGGCTCCTTCATACATTCCGATTACCGGGGTGTCGTTGCTCTCTTGGAACTCCCTCACTCTCCTTGCTCTGGTCTCTCCGAAGTGTTGGATGAAATCCCCGTCCTCGCTCTCGCGGTACCAGATTCCGCCCGGATGATAGTGCGGGTTGATCTGGAACGGGACTATCCCGAAGGTCTCGAAGGAGGGTACCATCGTGACTGCCATGTCGTTGGTCGTCTGCATGCTCGGGCAGGCTACATTCGCTCCTGCACTCACGCCCGCATATGGCACTCCGCGCTCGAGTACGGCTTCACGAACTGCTTCAATCACACCGAGCTCGTGCAGCTTACTGACCAGTAGCCAAGTATTGCCTCCACCCACGTATATTCCTTCCATCTCTTGCACTGCTGCCAAAGGATTCTCGCACTCGTGCAGACCTACCATCTCGTAGCCAGCCTCACCTGCGAACTCGCGCATGCGTGCTGTGTATCCATCATGGTCATTGGATGCGAATGGCACGAAGATGACTTTCTGGCACCCGGTGAAAATCTCGGACATCAGGTCGCGGTACATCTGCCGGCGCTCTTCTGTGCCGATTCCTCCGCTTCCAAGTAGTGCCCTCATCCATTCACCCCTAGTGTTGACTGGTCTTCTCGACCTCGGGCGGGACCATGAACACCAATGCCACACCTGACCCGACTACCAGCAGTCCTCCTATCCAGTCGGCCGTGCTCAGTGTCTCTCCAAACACAATGAATCCGTAGAATACCGCCACTATCACCGTGAAGTAGGAAAATGCGCTTACCCAAGCTGCATTTGCACTCTGATATGCCATGGTTATGCCTACCTGCCCTCCACCTGCTCCAATACCAATCCCAACTAGAGCTGCTAGGGTCTTGGTGTCCAAAGAGAGTAAATCTGGGGCCGCCTGAACAATACTTCCAGCAACACTCGCGATAGCGAACCAAAACACCACCGAGGTTGGAGAGTCTGTAGTTCGAAGTTCTCTCACATACATGTAAGCCAACGCGGCAAAGAAGCCTGAGCCTAGAGCGATTAATGCGTCTGGCTCAACTGATCCCAAGTCAGGTGAGACAATCAGAATGATCCCAGTGAATGCTGTGATGACCAGTAGAGATACTCCTGCTGATACCTTCTCTGCGAGTACTTTTCCTGAGAGCAGGGCCACGAACAGCGGTGCTGTGTACTGGAGAGTGACTGCCTGTCCGATTGAGATTCTAGCTAAGGCGGTGAAGTAGAGTACCATAGCAGTTAGGCCCACTGCGCAACGCAGGAACATAATCCTCCGATTATTGACTTTCAGACTGATTCCTCTGCTGGCGGCGAAGGCGGCGACTGCAAAGGCGATTACCGCCGAGCGTACCATGATGATCATCCACACATCTGCATGCATGCTCGTCCACTTGACGAGAGCGTTCATCGTGCCGAAGCAGAAACTGCCGAAGAGCATCCACAGGACTGCTGTCCTAGGGGCATCGGAGGCGTCCAATTGCTCCTGCATCGATTACAGGTCCCACCGGCGCTCTAACACAGTTGTCATCGCCTGGTAATCCTGACCACCCGGACTGCGCGGCTCGTGCAGATGGATTGGGATGCCATGACTGGGTGCCTCTGCGAGCTTGATATTGCGCCTGATGGCGGGCTCGACGACCAACTCTGGGAAGGCTTCCCTGACTTCGCTCGCGACCTGTTGGTTGAGTAGGGTTGGAGCGTGCATCGTCAGCAGCACTCCATCCACTCCAAGGCGCGGGTTGAGCAGTCCTCTGACCTCTCTGATAGTGCCTGCTAGTAGGGCGAGTCCTTCGAGTGCGAAGTACTCGGTCTGAACCGGGATTAGTATACCGTCACTGGCTACCAGTGCGTTGATTGTGACGAGCCCCAAGGTGGGCGGAGTATCGATGATAATGATATCGTAATGGCTCATCAGCGGCTCGAGGGCTTCACTCATCCTGCGCTCCCTGCCCAGCTGCCTGAGCATTTCCTGCTCGAGTCCTATCAGCGTCTTGTCGCCCACTATCATGTGGACCCCATCGACTGCTGTGGCGTGCCTTGCATCTACAGCCGTCTCGGGATTGAGGATGAGGTCTCTGGTAGTCGCTCTGACCTTGCTCTTGTCTACCCCTAAACCGGTGGCGCAATTGCCCTGCGAGTCCGAGTCCACGACCAGTACCTTGTGACCTCGCAGAGCCAGTTGGGCTGCGATGTTGATGACAGTCGTCGTCTTGCCGACTCCTCCCTTCTGATTGATTACCGTCACTACTCTTGCCCGGCCTTCCGGCGTCGGTAGGGCTGCTGGCAAATCCAGAGGTCTGCGGACCCTCGCTGTACTAATCTCCTCGACTGCATCAAGAGGTGGTGCTGTCTCGACATCTTCGACCTCGGTGAACTCAGCATCGACAATCAGAGGCGCGCTGTTCACCTCAGGCAGATTGTCCTCGTCTGTCGAGACCATACGAGCGCCTGCGGCGCTCGAGAGGCTGTTGAAGGTGACGCTCGTTTCGGGCAATCACATTGCGATTGGAGGGGAATCACAGAGAAACCGAGGTGTGGTACCAAGCCACCATCTTTGAGCTCTCGGCGTTCATCGCGAAGCTGACTGTATGCTCCCTGCCAGAATCCTGCCAGGTCCTTGAGCCGGCCACGTTGACCTGTCCGTCTCCGACATCTACTGGCAAAGAGGAGAGGACATCGTTGGCCTCGCTGACGCTCAGCAGGTAGCCGTAACTGACCGATTCTTCCCAAATCCCTCCCGATGAGGACATGTAGGTCTCGAGATCGGGGTATCTCGACTCTGCTAACACCCGCTGTTCCAGCTTCTCTAGGGTGAGAGTATCGGGAATCGAATCTCTGCTCCAGACTGTCGTGCCCTCATCGTAGTCGTCTTGGTCAACCAGATTGCATCCTCCTGACTCTCTGGCTCCAAGAATTATCCAACCAGCGGCATCGTCGTCCCTGACCCATGACAGGTTCCACTCGTCAGTCGAATACGCTGCCTGCCAGACATAGCCGCCCGTCTCCAAAGCGACTGCCGCATCCGTTGCACTGTGGTTCAACATCAGGCAGTCGACTGCAGCCTCCAAGTCGAAGTCTCTCTGGTCTGATTGGTCTGGCATTGCATAGCCCCACTGAGTCTGACCACCGGGAATATCCTCTCCGCTACCTGGACTACCTGCGTATGTTGAGCCCCAGTGTGCAGACTGAGAGCCTGAATTGGATGATGTTTCGGTGATAG
>CAXEUQ010000096.1:0-4592 GCA_963999425.1 uncultured Candidatus Poseidoniales archaeon
AGATCCATTAGGCCCAGTAATCGCAGTGAATCCCTCTTCAAGAGGGATGGTGACTTCGCCCCCGAATGACTTGAAGTTCTCAAGTTCCATTCGAATTAGATGCATCCCCTCACCCTTTCGCCGTACGAATATTCGCCGACGACATTCGCGCGCTCCCATTCTGTTCGCCTATGAATGTTGAGGCTACCATAGGCGCAGCACAACGATTACTGAGGGTGCCAATAATCGCCGTCTATTAATCGAAGTCAGAGGAGATTTCGATGCCATTGACCAGAGCATGGAGCATCTCATTCCTCGGAGTGGGGACTCCCGCCGACTCGCCGATTTCAACAACCGCCCCGCACAACTGGTCAATCTCGGTTTTCCTGCCGGCCATGATGTCTTGCAGCATCGAGCATCTGTTATCTGCAGTATTGGTTGCGACCTCTCTGAGAATTTCTTCTAGGTCCAACTCAGAGAGGTCTACTCCGCTGGCTCTTGCTACCGAGGCAGCCTCAGACATCGCAGAGATGGCTTGGTCCCACAGTTCCGGCACCTCGAGCAGGGCCCCGTTTCGTACTCCTGCTATGGAGCACACCGGGTTGATTGCCACATTGACCAGGAGTTTTGTCCAGATTGATCTGTCGATGTCATCTGACCACTCTGGAGATAGTCCGGCTTGTCGTAGAATCTCGACTAGCCTCTGGGCGTTGACGGAGGCGACAGAGCGATCCAGAGAGCCGATGGTTATGCCTCCACGTCCGACCCAATGGGTGCCCGTATCGCCTCTCCAAGCCCCATGGGTCGTAATCCCTCCCAGCGTCCTTTCTCTGCCGAGGCGATGAGATAGAGCTTGGGCGTGACCCATACCGTTCTGCAGGCTGATTGCTATGCCGACGTCTTTGAGAATCTCCTCTGTCAACTGAGCGAGGACGGGTGTGGAGTCCGCCTTGCCACAGATAAGAGCAGCATCGCAACTGTGCCTGATTGCCTCAGGAACTGGTCCGGACTCACTATCGAAGGTTGTAAATCTCTCAGGTGGGATGGCCTCAATCGAACCTTCGGGAGTATGCAGGACCAGTCCTAGCGTTGACAGGTTTCTCGCCGAGTTGCCTCTGGAGATTGCTACGAGGCCACAGTCGGTATCCGAAAGTGCTCCAAGCAAGACCCCTCCAATCGAGCCTACTCCGAGGATTGCTATCTGCATCACACTGCCTCCGAAGACCGGGCCGCGAAGTGCAGCGTGATGCCATCCTCGTCGGCCGTGACCCAGGCTGCCCACCAAGCGGCGGGGTTTCCTGAGGCGGATGCATTGGCAATTACTGATGAATTCGCGGGTACTTCATCCGGCGCCCATGCCTCCCAGTTGTCCCAAGTTACCGCGTCCCCGGACCAATCCAAAGAAATCGGAATCGATTCGTTCTCACGGTTCACGATACTGAACTCGCCACCTGGCATCCTGAACCCGAGGGATCCAGGATTAACCATGACATCCGGGCCCTCGACCACACCGTACGAAGCGAGCATGGCAGTACCATTGCACGTTGCCAGCCAGCCAGAAGAAGGGAATCTCAGTGTAGCGTTGCCCGTCTGTCCGGCTGGGACGAAGATCGCCGAGCGGTCAGAGAGATCCCTCTGCCAGTCTCGAGTTGCGTTGACCTCGGCTATAGCCTCGGAGGATGGGCAGAATGCCGATCCGGAGTCTCCACGTGTGATGATGTAACCAGAACTGGTATCGAACCAACCTGGAATCTGCCACTCACCCTCGGAGATCTGAATCTTCGGCTGAGTTCCCTCGATGGGCAGGAAAAGAACATCATTGGTGAGATTCTCTCTTGACACCACAATTGAGGGGCCTATGCTCCGGAACTGCTCATCCTGCACAGACAAGGATTGGATTGCGCCATTTTGGCCACGCATGCACATGTCATGCAGCCCGGGCCCCAGTGAGGTCTCATTCTCAAAGGACCAGAACGGATTATGGTTGGACAGGTTGACGTGGTCATCCTCGACCACTAGTAGTTCCACGCAAATCCTTGGAGTATCAGTGTCCTCTACCATCACCCAAAGGGGGTCGATCGGCGTGGTCGTCCCGGATGGTTGGAACACGATTGCATGCTCGGTGATGTGATTGGATACATCGACTAGTATGACCAGTCTGAAAGTCTGCTCTGTGGCCTCCAAGTCCTCGCGGGACAGGCTGATTGAAACGCTGCCCTGAGAGGCCTGTGTGATATCGTCGAATCGGCAAGTCCCTCTCTCATCCAAGCACTCAGAATCAATCTGCCAGCCTCCGAACGGGGCTCCTTCGACTCGCATCTGCAGCCAACCCGATACTGGCATAATTCCCGCGGGCTCCAACACCAGTTCGACAGAAGCCTGCCCGTCCTCGAAGGCAACGAACTCAGGCCATGAATCAGTCGAAAGACCTCCGTCCCAATCTTCAATCTCAAAACTGGGCTGTAAGCCTGGATAGCCCAGTAGCAGAATCGCGATGGTCATTGTGGCAATCTGACGCATCGGAATCTCATCGAGTCCGACATGCTCGTCGACAACGAAGGGTTCGGGCATCTGCTCTGGGCTGAACCTGCGCCAGGCTGCTACTGCCGCTAGCAGCATCCACGGCCAGTACTCGGTGGAGATGAAAATCAGCAGTACAAGACCCAAGGTCGAGATGAAGATTGATGTTTGGTTTCGGTCGTCCTGCATCTCCTTAGGGCCGAGCAATGCGTGGAGGATTCTGTCTCCGGGGAAACCCGGAATCGGGAGTAGCAAAGCCCATCCGACAATTGAAAGAGCGATTCCGGCAAGTCCGATCGGGTGCATCCACTGCAGCCTTAGTGATGCATGAGGTTCGACAAGAATTGAACCAAGAATCTCAGTAATCAGATTCAGATCGACTGAGACCGGCGCGGACTCGTATGCAGGTGGTTGAATGGAAGTCAACCCTAGCCCGACTATAGTCAGCAGGGTTCCGCAGACGAACATCACGGCCGGGGCTGTAAGCTCAATCAGTCCTAGCGCTCTACGATTGGGTACAGGGTGGAGGTCAGGTCGGGTCTGTCCGATTGCGGAGACAAGGCTGAAGGGCCAGTCCGGGGAGAAGACCGGGAAGGCCAAAGGAATCAGGTGCGAGTTCTCGACCTCGAATGCCTTGGCTACGAAGATTCGTGCATAACTGGCTAGCAGTACTGAGCCAAGAAGTGGGAGGGTGAAGAAGACAATCGCAGTCTCGAGAATCGAAGAATCGAATGGTTGCAGATCCGGTTCCATGGACGAGATCCAGAGCGACCCGGACAAGGTGGTGAACGATGCGGCGAGTAACCAGACCAACGATTGCTGCCAAGAGGGCATTACAACCGGTTGAGTCGGCAGGGATCCGATTGACATCACAGGGGGGTCGCCCTCGTCCAAGACTGCGATTAGACTCAGGGGCTTGAGATGGCGATTCAGAGAGATCAGGCACTCGCTGGGATCACTTCCTCCTCTACCGTTCACCTCCCAAGACAACTCCGAGAATCCTTGTCCGCCAAGCAGGAAGTATCTGCTGCAGATGACTTCGAGGAGTTCTCTGTCACCCCAAGTCTCGGTGTCAAGAAGATGGGTTGTTGTCTCCGACATGGTGCCACCTTGGTACATGCCCGGGGTAGGTCTGATTTGACCCCTCGCACGTGGGCACGGCGAACAGAGTTCGCCGAATCACTTGTTCTTGAAGCGCTTCAGGCGGAATGTTTCCTCGCGCTCCATCTCCTCAAGACGGAGTTGGATGAAGTTGCGGGCTTCTTCCATCTGAGGTATGACAACATACTCCAAGGCGTTGACTCTTCGCTTGGTAGCCTCGATCTCGACTAGCAGTCGCTTGAGCGTGCCTTCCATCTCGGCTGCCTTGACAATCTTCTCAATAAGGATAGAGTAGGCATCGGATGCCTCGTCGATGTAAGCCGAGCCACCAATCAATCCTGTACCGCGCTCATCGATGCTTGTAGTCAGGTTGGTACCTTCCACATTCGGTACCACTACACCCATGATATTGCGTCGGCTGACGGTGACCTCAGGATGCCTCGAGATAGCGATGGCAGCGCTCTTGACAGCGAGCCCGCCCTCGATTGCGCTGGCGAGGCTGATAGACTGGACTGCCTCACGATAGGTTCCGACCAGTCCCTCTCTTGCCTCAATCATCTCGGACAGCAGGGCTCTGAACTCGTGGAACAGGCCGTCGCGCTTCATCTTGAGCAGATTGTAGCCATTCTGAGTCTGCTTGATGCGTCGCTTCAGGTTAATCAACTCAGACCTGGTTGGCTTGATATCGAGCGCCATGTTCTACCTCCTGCTATTCCTGTGACTGGTTCACGACTTCTTCTCTGTCGGGTGGTACTTGTCGATCCACTTCTGGTCCAGTCTTACAAGATACTTCGTGTCGATGTTTGACAGTAGGTTCCAAGCCAAGTCCAGAGTCCCCTCGTCTATGGACCTGTCCTCATCCCGGCTCTGCCTGAGGAACTTATCCTCGAAGATATCTGCGAATTTGAGAAGTTGGAGATCCCTCTCGTTAAGTGCGTCCTCTCCGACAATTGCCACCAGCCCTCTCAATTCCTTTCCTTGAGCGTAGGCTG
>CAXEUQ010000097.1:0-4509 GCA_963999425.1 uncultured Candidatus Poseidoniales archaeon
TCTCGATAATCGCTTCACTTCTCATCCCACCGATTACGCTGGTATCGGAACCCGAACCGCGCTCCTCGAGCAGCATGCTGACGACTTTATCGAGAACGGCCGACTTGCCTGAGCGAGGCAATCCGGTGATGCCAATCTTCGGGTTAATTCCCATTACTTCTGCCTCTTATGCCAAAGCTTGCGCGATGGAACGCTCCGCTTACTGAGCCTTAGGATAATAGACTGTTTGGTCAATTGTTGCGATTTCGCAGTTAAATGGAATCATTTTTCCTAGAAATGCCCCGAAGTAAGGAATTTACTGCCTCAATTCGTAATTCAGAGTGCCATCTGTTGACGGAGGAGGCAGAGGTAACCTCTCGATTTCGTAATTGTTGACATTGTTGTTGGCAGCCCAAGCCCTGGACCAAAGATCTAGAGCATCTGAATTCAACTGCTCTGCAAGAGAAAGAAGACCCTGGTCTACGCCCCCGTGCTCCTCGGCCAGACCATCCAGAACGACCTCGGGCAACTCGAGGTAGTTGACCGAGTTGCCCAGTACACAGTCAGGTGGGACTACAGCCCAGCGCAGTCGACGTTCTTTCTGGGCGTTCACGATGGCCTGACAGGCCACTCGTGAAACTCCCTTGGCTTCGATTGAACCGGACCACAGGGCATGAGTTCGCTCGGTTGCAAACTCTTCGATGCTGGCGTCATAGGCCGGGTGGCGGATGCTTACCCGACCGTCTTCGAGCAGGAAGTGACTGCCTCTGATGAAAGGGACCCCATCACTATCCTCACCCCAAGCCTCGATGTCTGAGGACCACTTCGACTGGTCGACCTCGCCAACCCTGACTCGGATTGGCTCATCACTCGGGTTGAGCCAGTTGCCTTCTTCACCCAGTCTGGGTTGATCTGCTAGATCGCCAATCGCCTTGAGTACCGCTCTCCTTGAGAAATCATCACGCGGCATACGAGGGACAGCCCAGGTCATGTCGGTCCAGACCGACCAAGGTCCGCGTTCCATCTCGATGAATGGAGAACTACTGTCCAGACCTGTCTTGGTCGAGATATCATCGGCTCGCAATGGTCCGAAACTGGTCATCATCTCGGTCTTGCCTCCAACCTCCACGCCGATTACAGAGACTCCCTGTGAAGTTCCAGGGAATATTCTTTGAGGCTCGGGGAACGACCACGATGAGACCCACTGGTTCTGCTCTACAATCATCTTGCGCAGAGCAACGCTACTCTTCTCTCTCAGGACCGTGTCAGGGACAATCATGCGGACCATGCCGCCTTCTGAGACAAGTTGAATGGCTCTCTCGATGAACAGCCTGTACAGGTTGACATTGCCTCTCAGAGCGGAGAATCTCTTGCTGCCGTCAGCTTCGCTGGTGTTGCGCAGCGACCTCGACAGTTCTTTCCTCAATTGACTGCCTTCGGGGTGTCCTCTGAATCGGTCCTTGATCCGCAGCCAAGGAGGCCTGCTCACAAGCAGACGAGGAGCCTCCTGCCAAGGCCAACCGTCCCTGAGCGCATCGACCTGCCTGACGCTGGTCTGCAGAATATCGTCGGCCTCTTTGCGGCCTATGCGCCCGTGGTCACCATCTCCTTGCAGGTCAACCAGACCCGAGCGTGCCAGCACCAGCAGAATCCGCCTGCGAGCGCAATTCACTGCGATTTGCGAAGGGTCAGCCATCTGCAGTCCGCGGAGCAGACGAATCGTATCCTCACGGGCTTGCTCGGGAGACAACTCCTCACATCTCGAGGCATGAATCCTGATGAGGCGGCTGGGAACTACTCCTGCAGCCACAGCCGGGTCGGCCATAGGCAGAGGAATCGCGGTGCGAGTGACCTCACCTGCCTGAATGGCGCCCTCGGAAGCCTCCTCGGAGTCGCTGAGAACGGTCTGATTGAGTTTCTCTGCGTAGGCCCTGAATCCTGGCGGCATGGCAGCGAGCGAGAGAGTCGCGGGAGGCTCTCTAGTACTCTTTGTATGGCCCTTGAGTTCGTCGGCAAGGACAGCACTAACCAGTCTGTCGGGAGTGGAGTAGGCGCCTCTGGGTGAGCGACCGTCGCTAACCGCCTCGTGGCGGGACAGAAGATGCTCGAGGACTGCCCCGGGGTCTGAAATAAGGCCGGCTGGAAGAGTCGGCCAGGAGCCGGGCATAGTGGCAGCGATGGGTAGTTTGTGAACTACGGCTTCCTCCCAAGAATCAAGCCACTTCTCAAGTTGCTCGATACGATTCGGACATACATGATCGAGGCGTGCGTACCATCCCGAGGCGACACTTGACATGGTACTACGCCCGGCCGAATCGCTGCCCTTCTTTGAAGGGCACGGTCGGTTGTTGAATCGGTCTTTGAGCGCACTCAGTTGTTGAGTCCGAAAGAATCCTCTTCCAACTCGATGATTGCCCTTCTATGGAGCAGCCAAGCGACGGCCTCGTCAATCTCGTCCGTCCTGATTCCGAAACTCTCCAATTCTGCTACCAATCGGTCGAAATGGAGTTGTTCCTCGCCATTCTGCACCGATTCTTCAATCAATCCGAGTATGTGCTCCGAGACGATGGCTAGGAATGGGTCATCATCAGCATCTAGGGAGCCGAAGTCGACAGCAGCTTCACCCTCACCCTCGGTTTGCAACGAATCCTCCTCTTGCGCATCCTTCTCGTAGATATCGAAGAGATTCTTCTGATGCGGGTCCATCCAGGTCGAACGCTCGACGACCTCGCGCTGGCGACGCAGCCGCTTGACCAGAGTTTCAATTCGGTGCAACCGCTGCTCCAGGCGCAGTCTCTCTCTTCCGAGATGACTCTCAACCAACTCTAACTCATCGGTCGCCTGCTCGTCGAGCCACTCGGAAAGATCCCATGATGGGTCTAGCCTGAGCATGGTCTCCCAAAGCCTCGCTACAGATTCAGGCAGAGACCTGACGTCTATTCGTGGGCTTCCACTTCCATCCTCGGGCTGACGGTCCATGTTTCACTGGTTCGTATTGACCGTCTATCAAGTATCGCTTCAAACCAGCAGAGAATTCGAGGGTTGGATTGATGAATGAAAAGCAAGTGCCGAGGCCGTGAGCCGATACCGACTGACTGTACTCCCCGGCGACGGCACGGGGCGAGAGGTAATCGCCGAGGCGATGCGCATAGTCGAGACCCTAGAGGCAAACAGCCCGCTATCCTTCGATGTGACTGAGATTCCCTGCGGCGGCCAGCACTATCTCGAGACCGGCGAGGAGTGGCCCGAAGGCTCGTTCGAGCACTGTAGGGACAACTCCGATGCGATTCTTTTGGGAGCAATCGGTTGGCCGGGTGCGAGGATGCCCAACGGCGACATGGCCGGCGGACAGGTCATACTGGGCCTGCGCTCGGGACTCGACCTCTATGCCAACATCAGACCGGTGAAGCTCTACAAGGGGGTGCAGCACAAGGTGCACGGTGAGCACACGGACATCTGGGACCCGGATTTAGTCGACATGGTACTCATCAGGGAGAACACGGAAGGCCTGTATCACAGCCTTCTGCGGCGTTCGGCCCAAGCTGCAGTCGGTGCCAAGGACGAACCCCTTCCCACACCCGAATTCCCCGGCCTAGAGGGCGAGGAAATCGCATGGGACCCCCGGCCTATTTCGCGCCGAGGTAGTGAGCGAGTAATCAGATTCGCATTCGAGCTCGCCAGGCGCAGACAGAACCATCTTCAGGTTCCTCAGAAGGTGACTTGCGTTGACAAGAGCAACGTACTCCGAGGATGCAGGCTGTTCAGAGGGATCTTTGACGAGATTGCGGAGGAATACGATGACATGGAGACTTCGAAGGCTTTCATCGACGCATTCACGATGTGGCTAGTCAGAGACCCAGAGGATCTCGATGTTGTGGTTCTTCCGAACATGTTCGGTGATATTGCAACGGATTTGGCTTCGGTTCTACAAGGAGGTATGGGCATGGCAGCCAGTGCCAACATCGGAGAAAACCACATGCTGTTTGAGCCTGTACACGGATCTTCTCCAACTCACGCGGGCAAGGACAAGGTCAACCCGATAGCGGCGATATCCTCAGTCCAGTTGATGTTGGACAGCCTCGGTGCGCGGCATGATGACGATGACGCCACAACCTGCGGCGAGATTCTGGGGAACGCCATAGCATCGCACCTCTCGGAGGGCGGTGCGATGACCTACGACCTCGGAGGAGAGGCCAGCACGTCTGAGGTCGGTGCAGCAATCGTCGAGCGCCTAGTAGCCATGCTGAACGAGCATTACGCCTAATCAGGCTCGAGCCATCACGGCTAGAGCGTCCTCGAGGGCAGCGGAATTATCCCAATCAGTCGGTACAGCATTTCGTGCGACGATTTCAGACAGCAGAACGGATGCCGCCCTCGAGACCTCGTCCACCACTGTGACTGTGGCAGTCATGGCGGTTCTTGAGAGCGGGTTCAGGTCGATTACCAGAACCTGCTTATCCAAAGCGACCAGAGCCTCGCACCGGTCTCCGTCCTCAAGAGGAACTAGAACCGCGTCAGCCCTTCCGATAC
>CAXEUQ010000098.1:0-4492 GCA_963999425.1 uncultured Candidatus Poseidoniales archaeon
TAGAGGCCGTCAGAAAGCGCCCTGGTATGTATCTAGGCGACCCTCACGACGGTTCTGCTCTGCACCACTGTATCTGGGAGGTCGTCGACAATGCCGTCGACGAGCACTTGGCTGGACACAACTCTACGGTCGAGGTTAATCTGGAGAAGGATGGTTCTGTAACGGTAATCGACCACGGCAGGGGAATCCCAGTAGACATGCATGCCGAAGAGGGAGTCAGTGCTGCCGAAGTCATCATGACCAAACTTCACGCTGGAGGCAAGTTCGACAATGAGGCCTACAAAGTGGCCGGAGGACTGCATGGAGTAGGCGTCAGCGCTGTCAATGCTGTCTCGGAGAAGTTGACCATGACCATTTACCGAGATGGTAAGGAGTGGAATCAGGAATACTCCAGAGGAGAAAGGAAGGCGGCACTCAAGGCGACTGGTAAATCCGACAGGACTGGGACTGAAATCAATTTCAAACCGGATCTGACTATTTTCAGTGATGTTGTAGAGTTCGATTTCGAGCAGATTAACACCCGGCTAAGAAGGACTGCATTCCTCAATGCCGGGCTACTAATTTGGCTACGAGACAATCGCGGTGAGAGCCTTGTAGAAATCGAGCACAAGTACGACGGTGGACTCAGAGAATATGTCCAAGCAATGAACGAGAAGAAGGAGGCAATTCACGAGGAGGTCTTGCATGTCCTCGGCTCAAAGATGGGCGACAAGGGAGAGGTCTTCGTCGAAGTCGCCCTGCAGTGGACCGATGCTTATTCGGAATCCATCCATTGCTTCACCAACATCATCCACAATGCCGATGGTGGAACGCACCTCTCCGGGCTCAAAAGTTCATTGACACGCACTGTGAATGCCTATGCCCAATCAAGGAAGTTGCTCAAGAATGTCAGCAACCTATCGGGTGACGACATCAGAGAGGGGCTGTCTGCGGTAGTCTCAATCAAGCACCCCGACCCTTCATTCAACGCCCAAACCAAGTCCAAACTAGTTACAAGCGAGGTTTCAGGGATAGTCGAGCAGATAGTCAACGACAAGCTCGGTGAGTACTTTGAGGAGAATCCATCTGTAGCCAAGTCCATTGTCGAGAAGGCAGTTCTGGCGAGTAAGGCTAGGGAGGCGGCTCGCAAGGCTAGGGACCTGACTCGTCGCAAGGGTGTGCTCGAAGGAGGCGGCCTACCGGGACAATTGGCAGACTGCCAGTCGAGAGACCCCGAGGAGTGCGAGTTATACATCGTCGAGGGAGAGAGTGCTGGCGGCTCCGCCAAGACAGCCCGAGACAGGCGCACTCAGGCCGTGCTACCTCTACGTGGCAAGATTCTCAATGTCGAGAGACAGCAGAGGAATCTGACCAAGGTTTTCTCCAACGAGCAGATTCAGAGAATGATTAGGGCACTGGGTGCAGGAGTCGGTAACGAAGAGGAGGACGAGGGTGCCTTCGATCCCGAGAAACTTCGCTATGGCAAGATTATCATCATGACGGATGCCGACATCGATGGCGCGCATATCAGGACACTCATTCTCACCTTCATGTGGAGATTCATGCGCAGAGCCATCGTCAATGGCAATGTGTACATCGCAGCCCCTCCATTGTTCTCGGTCTCAAGGGGTTCGCAGACCGAGTGGGTTCACAGCGAGAAGGACAGAGATTCTTTGGTCAAGACTATGCAGAAGGAGGCTCCTTCTGCCAAGATAGATGTCCAGAGATACAAGGGCCTGGGTGAGATGAATCCAGAGCAACTTTGGCAGACCACGATGGACCCAGAAGTCCGTACCATGATGAGAGTCGAGATTAAGGATGCCGAGGAGGCAGATGCTCTATTCACAATTCTGATGGGAGAAGATGTCCCGGACCGCAGGTCTTTCATCGAGTTGAATGCGACCAAGGTTACGGCGCTGGATGTGTGATTGAATGGCTGAGGATCTGCTTCGTAGAGACATCTCTGAGGAGATGAAGGAGAGCTACATCAACTACGCTATGAGCGTCATCATTGGCAGAGCCCTTCCCGATGTCAGAGACGGATTAAAGCCGGTCCACCGCAGAATACTCTGGGGCATGCACCAAGCAGGCCATACTCACGAGAAAGGGTATAGCAAGTCAGCTCGCTCTGTTGGTGAAGTGATGGGTAAGTTCCACCCTCACGGCGACCAAGCGCTCTACGACACTATGGTCAGGATGGCTCAGGACTTCTCCCTGAGATACCCCCTCATAGACGGGCAAGGTAACTTCGGCTCGATAGATGGAGACCCTCCTGCCGCGATGAGGTATACCGAGAGTCGCTTGGATAAACTGTCCAGACATATGCTGGAGGATATCAATAAGGATACAATCGACATGGCGCCTAACTTCGACGATACGGAGACCGAGCCTTCGGTGCTTCCCGCGAGATTGCCGAATCTGCTGCTCAATGGCAGTGATGGAATCGCTGTCGGAATGGCAACGAAGATCCCTCCTCACAATCTCAATGAGGTTGCTGCAGCAATCAGATTCCATATCGGGAGAGTAATCGAGCAGAATCGCAAGATTGGCCTAGATAATCCTCCAAAGATAGATGCCATGGAATACATGGAGTTCCTCAAGGGACCGGACTTCCCAACCGGTGCTACGATTCACGGGATCGACGGTATAGTCGATATGTACAGGACAGGGAGCGGTCGCTTCCATATCCGATCCGATGTCGAGGTTGTCGACGACTCATCCGGCAAGAGATTGGTCGTCCACTCTATCCCCTATCAGGTCAAGAAGGCTGGAATGCTGCAAGGCATTGCAGAGCTGGTTCAGAAGGAGCAAGTCAAGGGCATTCGAGATATCAGAGACGAGTCTAGCAAGGAAGGAATCCGGGTCGTCATCGAAATCAAGCAGAATGCGGACCCTCATGCTGTTCTGAATCAACTGTACCAATCCAGCAGATTGCAGGAGTCATACTCTGCCAACATGATGGGCATACTGAAGGGCGAGCCGGTACAACTCGATCTTTGCACCATACTGCACACTCACGTGCGCCACAGAGAATTAATCATCGAGAGGCGTACGCAATTCGACCTCAACAAGGCCGAGGCCCGCGCCCACATCCTCGAGGGTCTAATCAAGGCACAGAAGCGTATGAGCGAGATTATCGAGGTCGGAAGGAACTCCGACTCAAGAGACCATTTCGAGAGGTACTTGAGAGGAGAGGAAAAGTATCCAAAGATCAAGCGTTTCGACTTCTCTCAAAGGCAGGCCAAGGCGATTGCGGAGAGGCGTTTGTACCAACTGACCAAGTTGAATGTGCAGGAAGTCGCGGACGAGCTTTCCAATCTCAAGGATTCAATCAAGGAGTACAAGGCGATTCTTGAGAGCAGAGTCAGGAGACTCGAGATAATCCTCGAAGAACTTGACAAGTTAGTCGACAGGCATGGAGATGAGCGGCGCTCGCATATCGACCCTACTCCACTTTCGATGGACAGAGAGGACCTAGTAGCCGAGCAGGCCATCGTTATCTCATTGACCCAGGACAATTACATCCGGCACTTGCCTGTCGAGGCTTTCAGACTACAGAACAGGGGAGGAAAGGGGCTCAAGGGAGTCTCTACGAAAGAAGAAGATGCCCCCTCTAAGATTGTAACTTGTTTCTCCAAGGACCGCTTGCTATTCTTCACCGATAAGGGTCGAGTCTATGGGCTACGCGCATGGGAGACGCCTTCCGCTAGCAGACAGGGCAGAGGTACTCACATTCGTAATCTGCTTAGCGGAATCAGAGACGAGGAGAAGGTTATCTCAATACTTCCGATGAGCAGGAGTCTAATCGAGGAGCCGGCGGGTCACTACTTGATATTCGCGACTACAAATGGCCGCATCAAGAAGAGTCGTCTTTCAGAATACGCTAGGATTAATCGTAATGGTAAGTACGCTCTGAAATTTGCTGATGGCGAGGACGATTCTTTGGTTACTGTAAGGCCGGCAACCGATGCCGATCATGTCGTCCTCGTATCTTCTAGCGGTAACGCCTGCAGATTCATGCCTGCTGAAGAGAAGTCACGCACAGACCCCAACTCCGGCGATGTCGTGACTACTCACGTAGTGAGAGTACAGGGCCGAGTGAGTCAAGGTGTCTCAGGCATGAAACTGCAGAAGGGTGATCGTGTGATTGGAATGATTGTCACGGACGATTTCGATACCAGTGTCCTGACGATTTCCAAATTCGGAATGGCCAAGCGAAGCCGGCTTGGTTCTGGAGAGATGGTCCCATTGCTCGATGAGAATGGTTCTCAGATGCTTGACGAAAAGGGCGAGGGTGTCACACAAAGAGATGGTTACAGGCGCACTAACCGAGGTACCAAGGGTGTTAGAACAATGTCACTGCGTGATGAGGATCACATCGTCAGCGTCAGGCAGATACCTGATTTGGATGATCAGTTGTTCATTCTGACCAAGACTGGAATGATGATCAGAATGGTCTCAGGTCAGACCAAAGAGACTCTTGGTAAGGTGACTAAGGGGACTCGAATCATGG
>CAXEUQ010000099.1:0-4476 GCA_963999425.1 uncultured Candidatus Poseidoniales archaeon
CTGTCAGTTCAGTTTCCTAAAATGATCAGACCATGTCTGGAATCTTGGTTGCTACCAAGGCTCCGACACCGACCCACAGGCCGCTCATGACCCAGTCGACGATGCCATCCACTGTGTTAACGTCAACGCCATCTGCGCCGCCGCCAAGCATTTGGCCCGCCAGGTCGCTGGCGCCAGTCACATCCAGGCCACCTGCTGTCACCATTGCCATGATGGCAAACGCAGCAACCCATGCATCACATCGACTGTAGACCGTCCACATCAATGCACCAGCTGCAATTGCCGTCACCACATCTCCGGTTACAATGTCAAAACCGCTCGTTGCAACTTCCGATGCAGCGAACTCACCAAATGTACCGGTCATCATTAGTGCTAGAGCACCTCCGACGACTTGGGCAACCAGTCGGCTTCCATTGTCCATCCATGCGTCCGTGTCACCCAGATCGCCAGTCATTATGTGGCCCCAGGTGATTACGGGCAGTATGTGGGCACCGCTAATGGCCATCCAAGCCGCTGCTAGGACTAGAGCTCCCTCAAGGGAGTCCATTCCACCAGCGAGCCAGCATACCATAAAGGCCCCACCCATTTCATTCATCATGTTTTCCATATCCATGTTATCATTTCCTTCTCACCTAAGTGAGTGAATCGCGGGCTTCCACTACGATTTATAATAGAATCCTACGAAATCCGGAAATAAACCCCTGAAATTGCGTGTTTTTCGGTATGCCGGTGTGTCTGAGAACACTTGATATCGGCATAAACATCCAGGTTTCCTAACACCCTCGGTGCTACGCACCGATTTTGAATAGAACCATCGATATTGCGATATCAGCCTAAATTGTCATGAGGCTAACCCCGACTCGAGAGGTATGGTCACTCAGGTAGCCATCGATTCCGAGGTCCGCAATCTTCTCCTCTCAGAGTGCTCAGGCCTTTCAGGCCTGGTCGACTGGCTCGACGCTATCGATCGAAGACCGGGTCTAGAAGAGCTGGACAACCACCTCAGCGGCCTTGAGGTGAATTTGGGCGCTCTCAAGTCCTGCATCGGCTACGCCGATGACGGCTACCAGAGAAACGTAATCAAGAAGTCAGAGCATTACGAACTGGTCGCAATCTGTTGGACACCTGGACAGCACACTCCAATACATGATCACGTTGGTAGTGATTGTGCCTTCCTGATAGTCGATGGCGTGTCCACAGAAACGATATACGAGACTGATGAAGAGGGTCTGGCTCGACCGATAAACGTCAGGCATTATCAGCCCGGGGAGGTATGTGCTGCGGAAGAACCGGATATTCACAGGGTCTCAAACGACACAGACTCGGAATTGGTCAATCTACACGTCTACACTCCGCCTCTGCACGCTTACAACATCTACGCGCCGGCTGAGTGAGCAACATCATGCTTGTATTCCTCAAGCACCTCTCTGAATAATTGGATGTCGGATTCGAAGGTCTCGGGCAGCAAGGGTCCGAACGAGAAGCGGAAAAACCGGGAATAGGGCGTTTGGTAACTGGGATCCTTGGAATGAGGACGGGCCATATCGCAGTCTGAGGCGCATAGGATAGCGGCTCCGCGCTTGAACAGTCGCTTGTTCAACTCATCACTGGTTAGACCCTCAGGCAACTCTAGCCAGTGGTAGAATCCACCATCTCCGGTGTATACCCCCAGTCCCATCTCCTCGAATGCATTGCCGTAGCGCTGGCGCTGCCAGTTGTAGTGCTGCTCGACCGCCTTTCGTGCCTGCTTGACGCGCTCCGGCTCAAGCAGCATGACTGCATAGTGCTGTGATGGGTGGCTCACACCTCCCATGCCGAAGCTAGAGTAATTGGCCATCGTCTCGATATTGGTCTTGCTTGCAATAATCCAACCGATGCGAATCCCCGGCGACTGCAGTCCCTTGGTGCAGGCACCAGCGAGGAACACGTTGCTGTTGTCGAGGTCCTCGACGAACTCGATGCCGCTGACCGAGGGTGAGTGAAACATCTCGTAGGCCTCATCGAGTAGAATACCGTTTCCGGGTTGCTCTGCCATCTCAATGAGTTCCTTGAGTTCCTCTCCCCATCGGGTTTGGCCTGATGGATTCTGAGGGTTAGAGATGACTGGCATCAGTCCCGTGCCCGCATCTACTCCGGTACGGTCGAAGTACTCGGAGTTGTGAGGATGGAATCCGTTCTCCTTAGTGAAGGGGACAATCTCGTACTCGGTGTCCGTCTGAGTCAGGATGTCGAGATATGCCGGCCACTCGATATTGCCGATTCTAACCTTGATGTGCTCTTTTAGGAAAGCCATCACGGTGTAAATCCCGGGCCGGCCCCCGGCGAACACCATGACGTTCTCTGGGGTGATGGTCGAGCCGTATCGCGAGTTGTAGAAGTCCACGATGGCATCACGCAACTCCGGGTGTCCCCAGGCCTTCGGGTAGAAACGGTCCTGCCACGAGACATCGACGCTGTCCGGAAGCGGAGGGCCACCGAACTTCTCGAGCGGTGTCGTGAGTGGGAATCCCTGAGACCACGGATGGGTACCCTCAGCCCCCATGAAACTCCCGAAAGCATCCCTGAATGCATACAGAGTCTCGTATATTCCCATCGGCGGGCAATTGTCGGATAGGAACGACTCCACTCGCTTTACCATGTCGTTTCCCTCTGCCACGCCCTCCCGTGAGGCTGCATGCAAATGAGTTTGACCTTCTCTGTCATCTGATTAGAGCCGCGAATATCGTTATTACTCCATCATTCCTGCCGTACTCATGAATCAATCGTCACGTACTATACAGCTGTCTGTCTTTCTGGTAATTATTCTACTTGGGATGACTCTTAGCTCTGCCCTTAACTCGGGAGATTCAAACGAGTTGAAGAAAGAAGAGACAGCACAGCAAACCCATGCAAACGTCTCAACTCTGTTCTACCCGGGCTCGCAAGGAGGATCTACGTACTCATACTCTACAATCAGTGCCTCGGAAGATTCCACTTGTGCAGTGGCAGAAGATCACTCTATGAGATGTTGGGGAAGAAATAACCACCTCCAATTAGGCACAGAAAGCACCCCCACAAACACATCTCTGAACGAACCAAAGAAAGTGTATCTTAACTCCGGCGGAGGTTCATCGAGTGCCTTGGAGGTCTCAGGCTACGGCGAACATACATGCGCATTAATGTCCGACGGACGGATGAAGTGCTGGGGCCGTGACGACAGGTCGCAACATGGTTCCAATCAGACCTCACTCTTACCAGAAGCCACATGGTTCGATTCGTCAGGGGCCTTGGGTTCCAACTCCGTCGTTCAGGTCTCTTCAGGGCGCAATCATACATGCGCAATCCTCACAGATCAATCACTGTGGTGCTGGGGCGACAACAACTGGGGACAACTCGGAAGGGGATTCATCAGCAATACTCCCTTTTGGTACCCCGCAAAGGTGACATCAGGAAACCCATCCAATGCCAAGTGGATTGCGGTTTCTGCCGGTGCTGAACACACCTGTGGAATCCTATTGAATGGAACAGCATACTGCTGGGGATGGGATACCTATTGGAAACTCGGATGGGGAGGACTTGGCACCACCTTAGCAGTACCCTCTTACGTAGCCGTACTACCTCAGAACAGAACCGTCGCAGCAATTTCAGCAGGTTCCCATAACACCTGTGCGATTCTTGACGATTACAGTTTATACTGCTGGGGTTACAGTACTAACGGAGTCCTCGGTTCGGGGACATCATCGACAACCTCGCCGCGGACGGGCAGTACTACCAGCGCACGAAGACGCTCTACCGAGTGATGGCCCCAGGAGACACCGATGCCCTCGGCGCCCGCAGCCAGAGCCATCTCCAGATCGTAGGTCGTATCGCCGATCATCAAGAGCGACTCGCAACCAGTCCTGTCCTTGATCGCCTCCAGCATGTCAGGGTGAGGCTTCGGCCGAGGGACCGAGTTGCCCCCCAACACCACCTCAAATCGATGGGCCAGCCCGTGCTGAGAGACCGCCCGGTCGGCCCCTCGCTGACTCTTACCGGTCGCCACAGCTGCCCTGAAGGGTCTTTCGAGCAGCGCTCTCACCCCATCAAATAGCCGCTCGCGCTCTCTTCCGAGCTCAACATAGGCCTGGCTATAGATGTCGGCGAGAGGGACCGGATCCTGGTCGGGCGCGAGGGTTCGCATGGTTTCGATCAGGGGCAGGCCGACCAGCTCGAGGATGGCCTCATCAGGTGGTCGCGGCAGACCCATTCGCGACCACGCCACATCATGAGAGCCGAGCAGAGCCGCAGTCGAGTCGATCACGGTTCCGTCTAGGTCGAAGACAACGAGCATTTTCAGAGTCTATCAGCCCCGATCTCCCGGCCACCGCTCGGCTCTCCAGATTTCCTGCTTGAGCCAGACCCTTCGCTCAGAGGTACCAATTTCTCTCGAAAAAGCAAGGCGATAAGCTCCCGAGTCCTCTTCTGCGGCCCTTCTTCTGAATTTTCACCGAGTCATCC
>CAXEUQ010000100.1:0-4448 GCA_963999425.1 uncultured Candidatus Poseidoniales archaeon
TCCTGCCAAATAAAACACGGTACCGAGTGGATTCCAGGCCCTAATTTTCAGATTTCTAGTTGTCTTGTATTCCATGGGGCCGCAACCAGCAGGGCATTGGACTTCTGCACTCATAGAATAATGATAAGTCTGTGAATGCTTCAATATTTGGGCGGCCTCATGAAATCGAAATCTTCCCCCGGCATCATGCCTTAGCGATGATCTTCAGTTCGATTGCTATGTCTGTCGGCAGTGCCTCCACTGAGACTGTGGTTCGAGCAGGTAGGATGTCTGCAAAGTACTCGGCATAGACCTCATTGTAACCGGGAAAATCTCTGTCCATGTCGACTAGGAAGACC
Organism: uncultured Candidatus Poseidoniales archaeon; assembly: GCA_963999425.1. Classification (GTDB taxonomy): domain Archaea; phylum Thermoplasmatota; class Poseidoniia; order Poseidoniales; family Thalassarchaeaceae; genus Thalassarchaeum. Next base: position 339 of record CAXEUQ010000100.1, read on the forward strand.
AGTACATCCACTACATCATTGAGGCTTGATCCGTGCGCCTCTAGGATGAGTCTTACATTGTTGATGACTGAATGTGTCTGGGCTTTGATGTCGTAGTCCAGCGGGTTGCCATCCTCATCCTTGATTGGACCTCCTGGAATCTCATTGGTCTCGGGTGTCCTCGGACCCATCCCGCTGACAAAAAGCAAATCTCCAACCCTATGCAAGTGCGGGTATGCACCGACTGCTGAGGGTCCGGCATCGGTGATGAATGGACCGTCTGTCATCACAACGACCCCTTGTCCAAGACATGACGGTCACCGTGGTAGTACTCCACGTCGTCCTCATCGAATTCCTTGTCTCCCACGCCCCCCTTTGCCGGAGTCAGCTGGATGACCGCTCCACCGGCTCCATGTAGGGCCTCGTAAGCCAGCACTTCTCCGTGGTAGTTGTTGTGCTGACCCATGGTAGCAGCCATCCACCAGGCTGGCTTGTAAGCCACCACTTTGCTGACTCTAATCTGACTCTGAATATCACGACTCAACTGGCTGATATCCTCAAGTCGGCCATCGGCGAAGAACTCCAGAATCTTCTGATTCCACTCATCATCCTTAGCCGAGTGAATCCTGTCTTCAGCAGGGTCAACGTGCTCTGTGAACATCCTGTTGGAAAGGCTAGCCACAACCACGACGACGACCTTCTTGCCCAGTTTGCTCATCGCATCACGCGCAGCCTTGCCCAGAACTATCTGCTCAGCGCGGTTGGAGTAGACATTGCTTGAGACGATGCAGGCTGGAATCTTGTTGTCAGGATTCAGTAGTTTGAGTGCCACGACTGAACCTGTGTCAATTGGGAAACCGTCGTACGAAACAGTGCGCGCGTGTAGGCCTCGTTCCTCACATGCCTCCCTGTAGCACTCTGCGTATTCGGTATCCATTCGAAACTCATAGGGCATCGAGCCCAAGAAATGGAAGTCGTCATCCACGTGCGTGAAGACGGGTTTTGGGTGAGCTTGAATCTGGTGACCAATGATGCTGGGCCATGTCGTCGAGTAGACCAGCATCAAGTCGGCCTCGCTCTCCTCTATTCTCTGGCGACACTTATCGAAGGCCTCGCGCAGTCGCCCCCAACCCTCGTTCTGGTCGGGAGCCAACAATGGGTGCGGGTGCGGAGGCACATACAGCCCTAGGACAATTTCGGGTTCTTCGCTCATCTTAACGCCTCACATCACTATTGCTCGAGTCTCGGCGTTCGGATCCCACGCAGCGATTGCATTCCCAGTGCCAATCACGGACTGGTAGCCGTAAATCTCGGCCGGATAATCTGGCATTCCCATTGCAGCCATCATCCAAGTCAGGCCACCGCCCTCTGCCTCGGCCATGGTCTGCTCAATCATTTCAGGTAGGATATCGATGACTTCCTTCATCTTGCCCTCTCTCATCATATCGATGACCTTCATGTCCCAGACATACTGGCTGTGATTGTAGATGTGCTCGCGGCTCATGTCCTCGGGCAGTGGGGCCTCGGTCACGAAGTGTCGGTGAGACAGTGAGTGGCTGGCAATCAGTACGACTCTCTTGCCGCTGTCCTCGATTGCTTTCCTTACTGCTTCGCCCAGAGCAATCGACTGCTCATTCATTACCTCGTTTGAGTAGTAATGAGTCGAGCGATTGCTGCTGATTGTGACCACCGGCTTGTCCCACTCTGGGTTGAGCATGTGACAACTGACGATGGTGCCGTAGTCGACTCTGAAGTCGGGGTTTCGCATCATCTTGGTGATGATTCCAGCATCTGATGCGGCCTCACACATCTTCTCTGCCAGTTCGACATCTACCTTGATGTCGTGATGGAATCGGAACAGATTGGGGAAGATTGGATCGACGCTGATGTTCTGGAACCTCTCCAGTCCGAGGAAGTGTGTCCCAACATAGGTCTGCCAGTGCGGAGTCAGAATCACCATGCAATCGTAGTCAATTTCCTTGAGTTTTCTCGCCAGCATGTTGTAGCCCCACCTGAGGGCCTCCCAGCCTCCTTCCGAGAAAGGCTCGTTCTGCTCAGGGTTCTCAGCATACACGACATGTGGAGGGTGTGGAGCAAGGCAGCCCAGCACTATCTCTCCCTTCGCCATGGTGCTGCGAGGTCTTGAAATCTAAAGAAAACCTTCCGGCTCACCTCGTAGCCTTCATTGGTGAGATTCATGACGCGTCGGCATGAAGTGGGACGAGCCTCCGCTATGGCCTGTCGTCGGCCCTAGTTTGGCCGGTTTCACCGCCGCCTGCATACCTCACCTCATGGACGGAATTCCTCGCCTTTTAGACGGGGACTTGACCACTCCCTTCGTAGGCCTCATGCTGGCCAGTCTGTTACTGTATTTCGCGCCTGAGCCAGCAGGTAGGAAACCCGAGTTGATTGCAGGCACGAATGTGGGCATGCTGCTCGCCTTCTTGCCGCAGCTGTTCTTCTTCGTCTGGTTCGTGCCTGTGATTCTATTCTGGATCTTCCAGTCGATGTATGTGTGGAAGAACAACTTCCCGGCCTTCCGAGTCGGGACTTGGATTGGTTTGGGTGCAGTCTCAGGACTCTTCGTCGGAGGCCTGTTCGCCCACTTCGTCCTCTGAGGAGGTCACTTGAGCTAGCACTAGGCCCGCAATCAGGAAAGCCGGCAAGGAGAACAGTAGGGCGCTCCAAATCAACTCGTCATCGACGTAGTGCATGTTGATGCGGAGTTCCCCGACCCCATCGGTGATTCCGGCCATTTTGCATAGGACTAGGTGTGTGTCGGATATGGAATTGGTCTCAACCTCGGCCTCCCAGAACTCCCCGGCATCGAGAATGGCTACTTGGAAGTCGGGATTGAGTTCTGAACCGGCTACTATCGAATCCCAATCCACGTATCCACTGTCTGTGTGAGGGACAACATGGCTGCGGTCGACTATCACCACATGCACTGGGGTTTCGCCTACATTCAGAACCTCCACGCCCACCGGATCCCACAGACTGTGTACCTCGATGGTGTCGATCTTCACATCTCCCGGACCCAACCTCATGTTAGCGACGTCCTCGTCGCTACCCGGTCCGTCCACCGCCACGAAGACGAGCGCTGAAGTGCAAACGATGGCGAATGCCGTTGCGAATGCCAGCGGTTGCTTGCGAGGGATGAGTGAGGCCCAACCATTCTCTGGACGGGTCCTGAATGCAGGCTGCCACTTGTGGATGAATAGAGCACAAATCACCGCCAGCATCACGCCTGGGATGATGTCGACAATCCAGTGGATGCCAAGATACTGGATCGAAAAGAAGTAGACGACCAGATTGAGTATGATGAACAGGTCGAACTCCCTGTGCCTCCACTCGGAGATGGAAATGCCCTTTTCCCTGCAATGCAGTCGGTTCAGCAGCAGCAACCCGACCGGGAGGCCGAAGTGCAGACTAGGGACTCCGTTGTCCATCGGGTCGTTGTCGGTCACGAACTCGAGATACCACGAGTCGTGGTAGAGAAGGGCGTCCATCCCGGGGATGTAGGTCGAAGTGACTTCGACGTTGAAGAACAGATACAGTGGGACCGATAGCAGATAGATGACGAGGTAGTTTAGCGCTGCCTTGTCGGCCATAACATGGTCGCGCACGAGTATGAAATACATCGGTGAGAACCATATCACGAACAGATAGACAAACAGGTAGTGGAACGACAGTAAATCGGTGAGCAGGTCGCTCCTGAATGCCTCTTGGACCCACAGCGTCAACTCGCCCTCAAACTCGTACAGCCAGTGGGTGTAGCCGCCGACTCTGGGCTTCATCGGCTCGTTGTGCTGGTCGATTACGAACTTGTACAGATACATCACTACATACAGAGAGATGTGCCAGTAGTAGCCCTTGGCTCGTATCTCCGCTGGCAGTTCTGAGAGCGGGAGCCTCTTGTCGGGCTCATCCCTCGTCAGCAGATTGCGTAACGGGATAGTCGAGAGCAGGATGACCGCCATCATCGTGCCATACGGCCCGATTGGCCACCACATGCCTCATCCGCGATGTGCCCTGCTGATGAACATTGCAGGCGGGCCGGCCTCACTCTTCGGATTCGTGAGAGGATAACAGTTCGGCCTCGAGTATACCTGTGTGGACCACTGCAATTAG
>CAXEUQ010000101.1:0-4443 GCA_963999425.1 uncultured Candidatus Poseidoniales archaeon
TTATTAGCAAGATTGTCGAGATTCTCATCGGAGACATCCAAAAACACGGTGATCAACCTAGACTGATTCGCCAGCAGTACGAAGTCCCTGTCGCCCGCATCAACTCTGGCATCGATGATGTTGAAGAACAGTTCTGAATTGCGGTTGACATCAGCACTCAGTAACTGGTCCTCAGGGAACAGATTGACCACAGTGAATTGCAGAGCATAGTTATCATCTCCCTCAGTGATTTCCAGTGGAGCGGGGGGTAGAATCTGGAAGAATCCCTGAGTGCCGACTTGGAACTCAGCAATTCCGCTACCACTGACTGTACTTCCTAGCCCCTCGGCCTCAACACTGGTAGCAATCAGGGTGATTTCTCTCTCTCCGTTTGCTAGGTAGTCGAATGAATACCTGATAGTAAGGTTCAGAGAAGATCCAGGGGCGACATAAGTGGTCCTGCCGTCGCTCAATCCTGTGGCTTGGACGAATACATCGGGATGGCTGGTTTCGAAGCTAATGTAGAAAGCGTCATTCACATTTCCATTGTTCCAGATCTCCCAATTAACAGTCCTAGAATCCTCGCCTCCGCGGAAGACCTCTTCAGTAAGATCCAGATCTTCGACATCCACCAGATTGGTTACGGGGACAGTCAATAGAATCCTGACGCTGACCTGATATCCATCAGACTCATCCAGCTCTGTCTCGGGATCGTCTTGGCTGGATGCAATGACGAAAATCTCGTAGGTCTCATTGACGATGCCGTAGGGCATCGGGAACAGAAGCATTACAGTGGAGTCTCCTCCGAAGGGGTCGATTCCCAAGGTCTGATCGGCATTCAGAGAGACCCCTAGTCTCCAATCAGAAATCACCGAGAGGTCGAATGCCTCCTCAGAATTCCCGTTGTTCACCAAACGTATCTCAATCAGCCTTAGGATTCCGTCGGCTGGAGCGACTATCGAACTCACCTCAGGCTCGATAGTCAAGTCGTGTAGCACTGGGACCTCGATATATATGGTCCAGTCGGCAACGAAATTGGCCGGAGCCCTGCCGTTGGCTAGTAAGGTGATAGGATAGGTCCCTGGCGGAATCTCATCTGGAACTGTGGCACGAACCGTCAGTTCAAATTCGTCCGTGATATTCATTGCTAGGCTGGTGATGACTTCTCCTTCTTCATTCAGCCACTCCAGATTCTCCGCCCCCCATCTGTTGTCTCCGAAGGTGGCTCCGAGATTCCAAGTAGCAATCTGATTTCCAGTATTCTTGAGAATCATTGCCACATCGCCGGAGGTTCCCGGATACAGAGTAGCGGCTGGATTTTCCAGTGTCTTCTGATCCAGAGTAGCCGAATAAGCAGCAATCACCGAAACTGGAAGTTCATAGTACGCCTTGCTGAGATTTGTAGTTCCGTCATTTATCCAGACATGCCAATCCAATTCCTGCACGCTAGCGCCCTCAGGAATGCTCAGGTTGAACCATGTGTCCATAGTCTCCAAGGCACCTATTACTTCGCTGACGACGTAGTTGTCGTGATCGAACTGATTGTTTGAGTCAATCCTGAGGGGATACGCATTCATCCACGTCTGGTTCGATACCTCGGTGTACAAACGCAAGGTTATGTCTACGTATCCGTTATTCTTGATTTTACAATACAAAGAAGGTGGAATCGGATCGTCTGGCACTGTCAAGTAGGCATTGGGAAGTGGGTCGTTGCAATCCAAGTCGAGAGTGTACTCCGCCACCTTCTCAAATCCGAATAGCAGGAAATTGTCTAGATGAATTCCCTGATTCGCCAACGAACTATCTGAGTCGAACTTGAATGAGAATGTATAATCCGAGTTAGGGTGGATATCAGTCATATTCCAAACCAACTGAGTCCAGTCACCTTGGTTCTTTGAGATGTTCTGCGCGGAATAGTTGTAATGAGTCAGCATGCCTCCTGAATCCGTCTCTATCCTGAAATCATCTCCTGCTGCCATTTCGCCCCAAGCATGTGTGACGAGGTGCATCGAGATGAAGTCGAAGGACCTGATTCGAATCTTACAGAAGTTGTTCCCATACAGTCCTGACACCGCTGTGTCCAGTACCCCGTACTTGAGGCCATGACCAGGGTCATCACAGTTATCGGAAGTCGTGAACCAACCCCACCACAGTCTGTCATGCCTGTTGCTAGCGTAGTCAGACCCGGGTCTCGAAACCCTCCAATGATACTGTCCTTCGCTGCTTGAATCGTCATCCATCCTCCAGTGACCATAGTAATCAGGATTAGCGGACAAACTTCCGTCGGAATCATACCCGGCACCGACCCAAGTCGGCTCGTTGGCACTGAGTAGGTTGGTGCAGTCAATGACCTGATCCCCGTCGACATCGCCACAGAAGCCGTTGTCCATCTCATCGCGCCAAACCGCTACAGGCATGTGCCTGTCAAGTTCGTTGTTGGCATCGTTATTGTCGGCCAATCCGCCATCGATGGTTCCCTTGAGTACCATTCCCCCATACAGATAGCCGTTGTCATCGATGGCACTATGAGCAGCGCTTGGGGTCCAGTAGAATGTCTCTGTCGTCGATTGCTGGCCAGAGAGAGTCATGTTGACGTAGTGCTCCTCGATAAGGAAGCCTATCGGATGCCAAACCTGCATCCACCCCTCCGCGTAGGCAGGTTGGCTGGATGTGCCGGCTTGTGTGAATGTAATAGTCACAGGAATCGTTTCCCCGCGAAGAACAAACTCGGCTATTGTTGAATCTGGCTGTTCCCAAGATTGAGGCGGGGTTGATGAGTCGCCCACGGAGATTGAAGTCACCTCAAAATCGATTAGTGTCTTTGGAGTAGCAGAGCGCTCTTCCGATTGTGATACCTGCAGAGACTCTTCAGCTATGGGTGCCACGACCATGGTCAGCATAAGAGAAGCGAGGAGGAAGGGGGTGATTACGCGCATGCTATTCTCCTCGTCCCTTGAACTGTGTATGAAGGTTCTCTAAATGCGTTCGTCGCCCGTAGGGCGAATTCGGAGAGAATATAATCGAATGCTAATCGGTCTTGCATGCTCCTAGACCGATGAAGGACTTATGCCGGGAATAATTTGCGCCGACCTGTGAAGGCGGTTGACCTGTATCAGAGAGTGGTCCTCTATACCGTGGTAGTGTTACAGATCACCTTGGTTCCCATAGTGGGTTTCTCACTCACATATTTACTCGAAGTGGATCGAGAGAACTTCACGGTCGCTGTTAGGACCGAGCTGATCTACTGGATACTGGTAGCCGGTCTGATTTACGGGGTGATTTCACTGGTCCTAGCGATGTTCTTCGGCGGATACAGGCCTCAAGGAGTAGTGAACAGAGGGGGCTGGGGTCCGGTACTCGGACTAAGCCGCAGAACCGGTGATCCCGAACTAATCGACAGGGCTAGGATGACTTTGCAGAGTAGCCCATACGGAAAGATGGCAGGACTGGTGAACCGGAAGGTCGGCGTCGATGGTTTCGACTTGATATCGGTGCACGGTGGACTTCAGTTGCTAGCTGTGCCGATGCAGGTAATCCTGATTGCGACTCCTCTGCTCATCATGGAGGGCGTGCCCGAGAGAGTAGTCAAACCGGACAGGGCCTTTGAGTTGGGAATGGCAGGATACATGATCGCGCTCTGGGCTGCAGTGAGAATTCAGCCAGCCATATCATCATGGCTTGTGGGATACGCTGCAATGTTTAGGAGCGTTCTGTGGAAGATCTCGCGTTTCTCATGGATCCTTCCCATCCTGCTGTTCTGGTTCATCGCAAGGACCTTCCTAGCGGCTTCTCTGAACTGGCTTGATGTCGATATCGAGCAGTGGAACGAGGTTCAGTTAGAAGCGGTGGTTCTGAACGTCATATTCCCGGATGCCAAAGTACCTGACACCGCTGTGATTGATTTCCTCATCGCAATCTCGGTCCTCCCGATGGCGACGTTCACGACACTGTCGGTATTGGGTGGCTCCAATGATGTGCCCTCTTGGATGAGAGGGCAGGACAGTTCTCTTGAGAACTTGCAGATGGACCTAATCGAGGCACCTGAGTCGGACTCTGTAGATGAGTCATCCGAAACCGAGGTAGGAACGTCTAGTGAAGACGAGGGGGACAGTGAGTCTGAGGAAGGCAGCCGGATGATTGATCTGCCATACCTGTTCGATGATTGACTACTGCGGGAACATCTGGAAAGTTGCACGGTTGAGAAGGACCCAACCCGAGCCTATGCACAGTCCGAACCCAAGTGCAGACGGACCGTACAGAGAGAGGTATGCCAGTGAGACCAATAGGATTGCACCTGCGATTCTGGTCGAATCCCTCTTGGATACCTCTTGAGATAATAGTAGAGAGAGAATGAATACTACGAGAGACTGGATTGGAGACACCTCTAATCGCCCCTGAGTTCCCTCAGGACCTTCTCGACTCTATCCATCCCAAGGTCGATGTCCTCCCTCCCGATTGTGTATG
>CAXEUQ010000102.1:0-4408 GCA_963999425.1 uncultured Candidatus Poseidoniales archaeon
AGATGCAGTAGACTGACCTGTAACTCGGTGAAAGGTGCTTTGAGGGTGACGGGTAATTCCTGATGGGTCGACTGCCTGGTGTCTGTGTTGACCACGTCGATGGTGAGCGTTGCTTTCTGCGTTTTCTGGACACTGAGTTCCATTGCCATTTTCATGGGATCATCATCGACCAGTTCGGTGGGGTTGAGCATTTGCATGAAGCCTGCTTCGATGCCCGAATGGACTGCCATCTTGTCGATGGTGCGGACCGCAATGGGGTCCGCGACTTTGGTCATGCGGATGTTGTCGATGATGAATTTGACTTCAACACCATCGGTGACTTCCGCGGGTCGAGTGGGGAAGGTGAAACGGATGACATCAATATCACGGCGTTGGATGCCGACATTGATTTTGATCTTGTGCCACTTGCCCGGCTCGTGATTGCCCAGTGGTGACCACGTTGCGGGAATGATGCCAAAGCCGTGATGATTGCCATACATGGTCATGATACGGAAGGGCATTTTGGTGACAGGATAAAGATCAAATTCGGTTTCGTAGGTTCCGACGATGGAGAGTTCGGGCTTGAGAACCGTCTGCCAATACATCCATGCGGGCGTGCTTTTGTTCTTGTTGATTTTGACGGAAAAGAGCAGTGCTTTTTCACCGGGGCGATTGGGTGAATCGACGAGTTCGACGCCGCCTTTGGTGCCATGGGTTGCGCCGAGGAACTTCCAATGCTTGGCTGAGTCCATATTGAAAATGTACTCAGGATAGACCTGCGTGCCGGAGATGTGTGCGACCTTTTGAGGATAGGTCACCTGCAGGCTGGCATGGTCCTTGACGACCGAATCATCCAATGGCGTCAGGTGGAAACGTGCGTGAAACAATTTCGCGTTGGTACCGGATCGATTCCATTGTGCCTGTGCGCCTTGGAACTTTTCATCCGGTTGATCCGTCTTGAACTGGACGCGGTAATAGACCTTGTCGGGGGTGTATTCGAACTTGATGGTTTTACCATTTGGAACATTGGTGATCCCGCGTGGCAGGACGAATTCAGGATCATTACTTTGCTGGGTGATGGTGTTGTAGACCTTGCCATCAATGCTCCATGCGACGGTTGCAATCACATTTGCACGCTTGGGGCCGGGTTTACCAAACAGATTCAACGCGTACTGCCAGTCCACGGAAGTCGGGCGGTATTGAGTCTGCGTGAAGTCGAACTCTTACTCATCTAATCACTCACAGTAATCTGTGCTGTCATGTAGGCGTGGTTGTCACCACAGTACTCTGCGCACAGCATTAGGAACGATGTCTCCTCGACAGCCGGCATCCACAGGTAGGTCGTTTGCCCGGGAACGACATCTTCCATCATCCCAAAATCATGATTCTTCACGGCGTGAGTAACATCGATGGAAGTCATTGTGGCGAGATAGGTCTCACCAGTCTTCAATATGAGGTGTGGCTTAAGCTCGCCTTCTACCGTGGCGTAACCCGTGGAGCACAAATCCTCGGATAGGCCGTAACAGTCGAACTCCCAGAACCACTGTTGACCCTCTATGCCGATTTCGTGGTAGCATTCAGATTCAACAGTTCCATTAGCAGCGATGGAATTGTTCGAAGATTGACCGTCTTCACACACGCTGCCGTGATAACCGCCAGGACCAGTCTGACTCCATACTGCATCAAGCGGAGCCCATGAGATGTAAGTCAGCCAGACGATGAGAATGAAAGGCAGGACAGTCCATGTAACCTCGAGTTTGAGATTGTCGTAATCCTTGGGGAAGACGCCTACCTCGAGGTCGTCTATGTTGGGACTCTCTCCTTCCTTGGCTCGGTAGAAGTAGGAGTGGTGGTAGAGCCAACCGAACGCTATCGCACCGACCACTATCGACCAGAACATGTAGTCATCCCAAATAGCATCGAATAGAGGTGTAATGCTATCCATCCCAATCCCCTGATGCAATGCGCACGAAACCCCCTCATAAGTATCGCGGAATCACCATTTAGAAGGCCCAAACTAGACGCCCGATGAACGACTTCAAGAGAACCTCCTCATGAGACTCAATCACATGACCCCAGAATCACCTCAAAATCGGGACATGTCGGCCATACGATAGGTGTCTGAGATGTCTGAGAGAGAAGGGCTGGAAGATTGGGTCGATGACCGTGCTCGCAGAGCAGGCCCGCCGGACAGAGAGATTCGATTCCTAGCCGCCGCCAAGGCGATTGCGTCAAGCATCAGAAGGAACCGTTCCGGAGAGGACAATCCCGACTGCCCGATTCTAGTCGAGGGATTGAGGGATGAGAAGGCACTCAGGGCACTCGGATTCACAGGTATCGTCGAGCGAGTAAACAGGGGTTGGGACAGATCGAGATTAGTTGCATATCTGCACGACACCTATGGGACTCGAAACCTTGTCGACAAAGGTCCGGCCCTGATTCTGCTGATGGACTGGGACAGGACCGGGGGAAGATTGCAGACGGCGTTGAGAGACCAGATGATGGCAATGGACATGCCAGTCGATGAGGAACTCAGGACGGTGTTGCTTAGAGTGATGAAGCCTGAGGCTAGGACGATTGAGGCACTGGCCCCTCACTCGAGAAATCTGAATCCTCTGATTGAGAAATTCCTAGATGACCCGAAGTAGTCACTCAGGAAGTACAGTCGAACTCTCTTTGACAGTGTTCAGGACAAGGTGAGTGACTGAACTCTCGACCCCATCAATCGAAAGCACATTCTTCGAGAGATCGTCAAGATCCCTCCTGTCGCGAGCCCTCGCGATTATCATCGAGTCGAAGTCGCCGGTAACGTCGTAGGCCCCGTAGACCCGGTTGTCCTTGGCAATCTTCTCCTGAATCTCAATCAGTCGACCCTTCTGAATCCGAAGTCCGATGACAACCGTGAGATCCCAGCCTGACAACTCAGGGTCTAGTTGTACGCTGTAACCACGGATCACCCCGGCTTCCTCCAGCCTGCGCACACGATTACTTACAGTCCCCAAGGAAACACCCGCCTTCTCGGCGATGCTGCGCATCGAAGCGCGGGCATCGCTCTGCAGCACTGAGATGATTCGTCGGTCGGTATCGTCGAGCATCATTCCACCGGGAGCGGAGAATTTCTACAGCAGGCTATTGAACATATGCTATGACATTGGCAATTGTTGTTGCCGAGCGTTCAGTATCAGAGACTATTCTTCCTCTGCACTGTGGAATTGCATACCTCTCTGCATGCAAAGAATTCTACGTTCGGGGTCTGCCAGCATAAGACTGAGACGAGCCCCTGTCCACACGGGAATACAGTCACCGTTCTCGGTGTCGATTAGGATTCGGCCTCCAGCAGATGCCTCAAATCCAGTTTCGGGAATCATCGCTTCGCCGTTGCTCAGCAACTCGTCAATCAACTCCGAGTCAACCTCGGTAGATACCCCGTGCAGTCCCGGCCCGAGTCTTCGCGCTGCCCCAGCCACGATGCGATCGAACTCACCCTTTCTCAGAAGCGCAGCCTTCTGTCCAAGATGCATCACGCGCAGAGGTCGCCACCTACCTCCGGGTATCCGCACGCGACCTCCTTTCCGACTACGCGCTGAATCCCAGACCCCTCTCGCCTCCGGTGTTGAGAGAAGGACTCTCTTGCCCCTGAACCACAGGTCATCGGGCAGTGTGCCCCACTGGTTCCTCAGAGTCTGAGCAAGCTCCTCGGAGAGTGGCAGTGGTGAGTCATGTGGGTCAGGTCGAACTTCTTCGGGCTGTAAAGTGTGCTCGGCTGTGACGTGCTTGGATGGGGCGTCTGCAGTCTTCTCCAACACGGCTAGGAAGAAGCCACCTGCATCCACTTTGTCGTTCCAGATTCGCATGCAATTAGACAGAGCCGAGGAGATTCGCCCTTCGGCAGGAGGTAGCATGGATTCGGGAAGCGACTCATCGGTTGGGCGACCATCATCTCCTAGAGATGGCCAGTTTGAGCGACCCGCCTCTCCTGGAACACCGGGCAGTAATTCGGATGCATCGAGCAACTCTAGGTGACCATGCCTGCGTAGGACCTCGGCGACAACCGCCTCGTCCTCGACCGGGTCGAGCGAACATGTAGCGTAGACGATACGACCGCCCGGCTTGGTAATCGTAACCGCTCTGGACAACAGGTCGACTTGCAAGTCATGCAGCGACCTGCCGCCCGAGGGAAGCCACTTGCTCCAGACATCTGGATTCTTGCGAGTCGTGCCCGAACCGGTGCAAGGTGCATCGACAAGGACTCGGTCGAAGCCCGACTCGGGGACCATCGGCATGTGTCTTCCGTCGTGGTTGACCACCCCGATGCAAGGAGAGCCATGCCGGTGCGAGTTGCTTACCAGCATATTGACTCTAGAACTTACGACCTCATTCGCGAGGACGAGACCACTATCTCCCAAACACTCGGCAATTTGGGTGGTCT
>CAXEUQ010000103.1:0-4386 GCA_963999425.1 uncultured Candidatus Poseidoniales archaeon
GGTGCGCGCAGGGCGGGCGCAGGAGAGCCAACCTAAAGTTACAGACGTTGAATCGCCTGGGGGCGCAGGAGAGCCAACCCAATGTACGCTGAACTCTTGAGCGCAATTGTAACTCTCTCGCTGTCAAGAAGTTTTACTCGCCCGGATGGCAACTGGAAGTCCGTCAGAGAGAACACCATCTCGCAGGCAATGATGGCTGTCGACTACGAGAATACTACTGCATTGGATTCGGAAGAGCCCGAATGGGAGTGGCTAGACCCACTACCAAACCAAACCGAGCCGATAATGGGGGATTCGCGATTCGAAATAATCGGGCCTTTCGCTGATTCATCTGAATTCTCAGCTTCGTGGTACGCCAATGTCTCAATCAGAGACGACTACGGCACCGACCTGCTCCCTGACAGAGAACTGGGAGTAAGAGTCCAGATAGACCAGCATCTGGGAGATGCGGATGGCGAGCTCAACATAGCAGAATTATCTCAATTCGTGGAACTGGTCGAGAACGCTCGAAATCTTACTGACTCCGAACTGCTTGGGTGCTGCTTAGTCGACTATGCCGAGATGATTCCTTCCGGTCGCGGCATAAAGATCACAGTCACTCCTCCGAATGTAGGCTCGGTTGTTGAAAACGGCAGTTGGGGCTGGCAGGAGGAAACCACGCTAACCGGAAACACCGATTCTCGATTAATCAGGATAATCGACATTCCAAGAGTCGGCGGAGTGATTGAGGAAATCCCTCTCAATGTGATTCTCCCAAGTCCATGGGAGTTCAGATACAGTGCAATGCAGAGCATCATCGAAGGCAGCCCGAATGACTTCACTGTCAACAGAGAGGATGCTCCGGTGACCTCCGACATCCGCATCACGTTGGGTGAGAACGCACATCCCATTACGGTTGCATCGAGATTGACAGGTAACTCGATGATTCCATTGGATACCCTCACCGAGTACTCAGGTGAGTGCGTGGACAGCGCTCTCGATGACACCACTCAGTGGTGGACTCTACACAATAACGGCACTATGGTATTACAATCAGACGGAAGTGACTTCAAATTCATAGCTTCCGAGTTAAATTTCTCCCATGGAGAGGTAGCCAGCGTTGTGATGCACTGTATGGATCACGCGTCCACTTCCAGTAATTGGTACGAGAATGTCCTGATTGACGGAGAATCGCCTACTTGGGAAGCATCCTTCACCAATGTGGTCGATGGTGATTTGGTGTTGCTTGACAGCAGTGCAGAAGTACTCGAGGTGCCCTCGGGAAGCGAGCTCTACTTCGACTTCTCCGCCTCAGATTCAAACTCTCTTCCCGTGGCGATTGAGGTCTTTACGAACAAAACAGAGAACTGGCAACACTCGGGGGTCGACAATCTCGATTTCATGGATCGGTTTTTCCAATCCCAGGAAGTCAATGGGATGCATTTGAATGTCAGCGAGCGTCATATGGCAAAGCAACCAAGCGAGTACGAACTAATCTTGGAGATTACCGACGATGCGTGGAACTCAGTGACCAAGTCTTGGACTATCAGGGTGACCGATATGACTGGTCCAGGAATCATTCCGGAGATTCTATCCAATGGGGCTCCTATCTCTCCCTCTTCGCCTGCCCGAGCAGGTGACAGTATCGTGCTTTCTCTGACTCAGTCGTACGATGACCTAGACGCGATTGAGGACACGACTTGGGAAATCAGCATCGATGGTGAGGTAATCGTCGCGCAGGCCGATTGGTCACAAGCAGAGCAGACCACACTGCCTATTTCTGAGGTTGGGACTTACGTAATTCAAGTCGTGGCATGGGATTCGGCTGGAAATAAGGAAGAGCTTTCCTGGGGGCTCGTGGTTTCTCCTACATCGGGCGTCTACATCTCGGTCCTCGATGTCACAGTAATCGGGGACTTGGTAGAGGGAGAGATAGTCAATGTCATTGTGACATTTGAGAACACAGGAGCTGACACCGGCACTGCACAATTGTGCTCGGGAGACTCTTGCTCAGATGATCACATCGTTAGAGCCGCCGAGTCCTCTGGACCAGGCGTCTTCGATATCGAAATGTACCTTGAACTCAGTTCAAGCGACTTCGACCTCAGACTAGACTGGACGAGTGAAAGCTCTTCTAGCAACGGCAGCATTGAGATAGAACACGACTTCGTGATTCAACCGTCTTGGCAGATGCCGTTGCAAGTGGTTATGGCGGTACTGGTATTGCTGATGCTACTGGCTTGGCTAGCCCATCGCGCTTGGGGCCCCGAGTCATTGAGGCCCTAGTCACACAGCCTTCCGCACACCTCTTGACCGATGACTCCCGGTCAGTCTCATGGTTCTGCTCCCGGGATACCCACAGAAGGTCGTCCAAGAGCACAACTCTAGGGTAGCTAGACTGTCTCTGGCATGCATGCTCATTCTCGTGCTTTCTGGAGGCTGGTGGCTCACTCGCCAGGTCCTAGACGATTCCAATGCTGTGACGACATACGGTACCGTGGCGGTCATATTTGCTTCCGCCCTTCTGCTCAATGACCTAGTGAACTTCGGACCCAAAGAGAGGTCCAGACTGAGTGCTGCGGCCAACATCTCGTGGCCTAGCATCCTAGCCTTTGCTGGAATCACCTACGGGCCCGACGACAAAGCGATTGCAACTCTAATGCTGGCACTGATTGCGGGGTTCCTGTGGTGGTTCACCAATGCGCAGTTGGTTGGCAGCATTTCCACTAGGAGATGGAGAGGGATGACCAGTATAGCCGGCCTAGCTTTGGCGTTGGCCGTTCTGGTCTCGCTCAGTGATGATTTGGTTCTATGGGCGGTGGTGTTAGCCGCTTCCTGCTTCACCATGATTCCAGACTTGCTAGCCAAGGACGATGACCACGAAGCACGAACAGAATTCGGAAGGCTGCTGGAGCAAACCGAGTCCAGAGTACTGGCATTGAGAGAGGAGACCTCCGGGATGGAACAGGTGTCTTCTCTGCTCAAAATCGCTAGAGAGGAAGGTTGGAGCGACCCCGAGAGAGGAATGAAGATGATTGCTCAAGCCGAGAACGAGATTGAGAGGATTGCTGCCTTCTCAGGCGACCTCGATGCGATACGCGCGGATGCTCTCGATGCGGTAGAGAGGGCTGAGAGCATCACTGTAGAGGCAACAGGACCCAGAAAGGCCTTCGAAATGGGAGACAGGGAGGCTGACCTGGGGTCTTTCAGGGATGCTGAGTTGCTCTACCGACGGGCGAAGGCCAAGTCTGAGACTATTGAGCAGCATTGGCAGGTGGCACACGATGCGATCGTGGCAGCCGAGTCCGCCATCTCAGGCCACTCTGGCCATCAGGCCGAGGGAGTGAAGGAGATTCTCAAGTCGGCCAAGCAGGCTATGGAGGCTGAGGACCCAGTCGAAGCACTTCACATCGCTTCTTCGATTCCCGCTCACATCGAGAGTATGGGCTCGACCGACGAGGCCGCAATCAAGTCTCTGAGTGACGCCGAGCACGCAGTCGCTGTCGCAGAGGGAGACATCCAGATAGTCACCAAGGATAGGCTTGAACAGGCTCGCAAGGCAATGGAATCGGGTGATTCCGCACTCGCTAAGGGTCTAGCAGACAGTGTGCTGAGAGATGTTCGAGCCACCTCCGAAGCGATGCAGGAGGTTCAGCGCGCGCTACGACAGAAGAAACAGATTGAGTCCAGATTCCCGGATGCGTCCAAACAGGACTGGTCTGACAGACTACAGCAGGTCGCTGAGAGTGCCAACTCGGGAGAGTGGGTGAGCGCTGCGGAATCGTTGCAATCACTGACTTCGGACTTGCAGGCGCATGAGCATAGTATCTCAGAGGCATCCGAACTGGTTCGTTTCGTCGAAGACGAATGGAAGACCCTCAGGTCCAAACTGGATTCCGCTGGTATCGGACCTAGCGATGCCTCTAGGATGGAAGCTGAGAAGGCGGTGGCCGATGCAGCCGCAGCCCTCTCATCGGGTGACATAGAAACATGTCATGCTGCTCTAGCCTCTGCAGGAGAACATTTGGAATCGCTTGGGCGACTGACCTAGTCAGGACTCAAAGCAGTAAGGGCAGTGCTGTCCGATGACGTATTGCTCAGATTCTTGTTCTTCGGCAGAAAGTGGTTCACGACACTTGAAACACATCACAATCTCAGTCTCTTCGAGTTGATGGTCTAGAGCCACTCTCTGATCAAACACGAAACAGTCCCCGTTCCAGTGCGTGCCTCCGCACTGATCGAAGTAGCCGAGTATACCTCCTTCCAATTGCCTTACATCATCGAATCCTGCCTTCAGCATCACAGCTGATGCCTTCTCGCACCGAATCCCTCCTGTGCAGTACATCACCACCGTCTTTGAGCGATACTCATCGGGTAATTCCTCAATCGCTCCGGGGAACTCACGGA